>NZ_BDUD01000001.1:5469827-5511435 GCF_003113895.1 Nostoc commune NIES-4072
CAGTTCCTCCCTCTCCAGTTGATTCTTTAGAAGTGGAAGCTGAAATTCTTGCTCCATTTTGAATAGTCAATTGCCCAGTTTCAATCTTCAATTCTCCAGCATTTCCAGTAGCTTGAGTCCCAACAAATAAGCCGCTTCTACTCTCACCATTTGTTCCAATAAGTTGGATAGAGTCCCTGGCGTTGACAAATAAAGTTCCTCCCTCTCCAGTCGATTCTTTAGAAGTGGAAGCTGCAACCTGCGCTCCATCTCGAACAATTAATTGCCCAGTTTCAATTCTTAATTCTCCGGCATTTCCAGCACCTTGTGTTATGGTAAACAGTCCACTAGGCGTGGGTTTTTCACCTTCAATAATTAGGGAGGTTCCAATGAGTTGGATAGAGTCCCTGGCGTTGACAAATAAAGTTCCTCCCCCTCCTGTAGATTGTAGAGAAGTGGAAGCTGAAATCTGTGAACCATCTCGAACAATTAATTGCCCAGTTTCAATCCTTAAGTCTCCAGCAGTTCCAGACCTTGTTGTCTCAGCCAAAAGACGGCTTCCTCGTAAGAGTTCTACTGACTCCGATGCGTTCACCCCTAATGTTCCTCCCGATTTTGAGACTAGGGCATTAACCGCAATATCAGAACTATCGAATGTAATGCGCCTGCCTTGTATTTGGATACCACCGCCGCCTTCACCACTAGCAGTTACTGTAGTGAAATTGGTAAGAGATACATCTGCTCGCGCTACACTCTCAGGAAAACTTAAGCGGAAATTGTTGTTATCAATATTCAACCCTACCGTTCCCCCTGCTGCCAATCCTCCTAATTCGATTCGACCATCTGGAGCCACCACGAACGCTCCTTCTAAATTCACATCGCCTCCCAATAGCACTAAATTCTGATTCTCAGGAACGAATAGAACTGCTTCATTGACTTGAATCGGCGCAACAGGCTGGGATGAAATTTGATTGAATAGAAATGCAGAAGGATTCACTCTCAGCAAGGGGTTAAGCGGATTGACGGGTGAAGTCATGGAAAATTCTCCACCACCCGGAAACTGGATCGCATTAGCTGTTGTGCCAATAAATGAACCATTAACATTTAATGAGGCACTTTGTCCAAATATGATGCCGTTGGGATTCATTAAAAAGAAATTAGCATTACCTTGAGTTTGAAGTGTTCCCTGGATATCAGAGGGATTTCTCCCTGTAACTCGCACCAAAATATTGTTGATGGTAGGGGCATTTTGAAAATTGACTACCTGCTCACTTGGAATACTAAAGTTGCTAAAACTATGGAATAAATTTGTATTGCCAACGGTTGTACCCCCTGTAATATCCAAGGTAGTGTTGTCGATTCGCTGCACTTGAGTTCCCACAGAAGGATCAGCAGTGACCTGAGCGGATGTGCGTAAGCCTCCTTGTATTCCAATCGCACCCACTAGAATCACCAAGCAGGGCAACCCTAAGTGACAACCGTGACCAAACCAACTTCTTAAACTCACAGAACTTATCTCCTAACCCTTGATAGTTATTTCATTACAAGATAGAACACCACTTTAGTAATGCTTGTGCGAACCTTTCTTTGCCCGTGCCTCTCTCCAGGTAACTCTGCTGGAAGGTTAGGTTTTTGATTACTAATTCTGCTGTTGTCACTGTAATGACTGTATGAATTTTAAGACTTAAGGTGAGTTCGACAAACCTCTCTTTGCCTTGAACTAAAGTTCAAAGCAGTCCCTCTCCGATAGGGGAGAGGGACGATTTTGCATAGTAAAATCAGGAACAGGTCTTTTTGATTAAGCTAATTAAGCAGACACTATAATAAGGCGTAGAATTCACGTTAAGACTTACGCACTTTACCAAATAATCATCCTGCTTATCAACCGAAATAAGTTTTTTAGCCTTTGCAAATCACCCTTTATTGCTTGCGTAGGCTAGCTCAAATCACAGTAAAAAGTCGAGCTAGGCGCTAACAGATGGTTTCCCGACTTCCCTACTCTTAAAGCTTGCTCGCGTAGAGTCTCTGAACAGGAGAAGCAACTGGTGTCGGAGCGGCGGTTCTCCCTCGATAGCGTAGCCCAAAGCCTTCTCTACAACAGGCTTGTCTACGACACCCTATGCGTAGCTTGCTTCTTTAAAAAAATATGCTCAGAGCAAGTCTGCAAGCGTCTGCTTGCGGTAACGCCAAAGGCGAATTGTTAGCGGTAGCGTCTCGTAGAGAGGAACGAGCTTCACTTTTCAATACAGGCATCGCAAAAAGGTAATTGAAAAATCTAATTAGAAGCCTTGAAAACTATACCTGCTATTTTCGTTTTTCTGTGACTGCGTAAGTCATACATTGTTAGCAAATTGAAGATTACAAGGTAGCCAAGCTAACTGCTGATCAACATAGAATAGAGCACCAGTATTTGCGTTATAGCTACAATAACTAGGCAATCCCACACCTCCACCAATTACTGTTATTTGTGGAGATTGATCTATAGGAGTAGGAAATCTTATGTCTTCACTCGGAACTTTTGTTGATCCTAAAACATCAGTTGTAGAGTTAGTCGATTGAATAGCAGGCAAGGTGTTACTATTCTTGCCACCAGTGAGAATGTCATTATCAACTCCTCCTGCTAAGGAGTCTTTACTGGATTTACCTATTAAAGTGTCATTGCCTGTAGAACTTTTAGAGATGGTGTTAGTACCGCTAATAGTAGGGGTATTAATTTTCAGAATATCGTCGTTAACTGAGAAGTCTGTAATTGTATCTATACCGCCACCTGAGTAATATAAGACAAAGGTATCTTTACCACTACCACCAGTGAGTCTGTCATTACCACTTCCTCCCTCTAAGTAGTCATTACCTGCCCCACCTATTAAAGTATCATTGCCTGCATAGCCGTATATTTGATCGTTTACTGAAGTTCCAGTTAAATAGTCGTTTCCAGATGTGCCGTGAATAGTTGCCATGTTCCTTACTCCCGAAGAAATTAGTGTTTCTACTGCTGATTTTAACTGGCAATTAGCATTACAGATGACATTGGTCAAAAAACAAAACAACGCGATCGCAGCTAGAACACCAATTCCGTGATCAAAGCGCGAACCCTATGAGGGGAGTTTGGCTCTCCTAAATTTAGTAGAAAACTTCGCTGGGGAGTTAGATTTCTGATGCATTAATATTATTATTAGCTGTCGAAGTTACTACATTAGTTGAACTCCAGTCAAGGTAACGAGGTAGCCAGGCTATCTGGGAACTTGAATAAAATAGAGCACCAGTACTTGGGTTATATGTAAAAATATCAGCAGATTGGGTAGCGGTACTCGTTCCGAGCGTTTGTGAACTAGTTGTAACCTTAGTAGAGTCAATAGCACCATCTTTATAATTGCTCAGAGATGATGGTGTACCTATAACAGACTGAGAGTAGCCAATAGTAGTTGAAGTAATTTTCAGAATATCCTCGTTAACTGAGAAGTCTGGAATTGTATCAATACCGCCACCTGAGTAATTCAGGACGAAGGTATCTCTACCACTACCACCAGTGAGATAGTCATTATCACCTCCTCCCTCTAAGTAATCATTACCTAGCCCACCTCTTAAAGTGTCAGCGCCTCCATAGCCGTATATTTGATCGTTTCCTTGAGTCCCAGTTAGACTGTTGTTTCCAGAGGTGCCGTAAATAGTTGCCACGTTTGTTACTCCGGGATAAATGGTATTTCTACTGTTAATTTTACCTAGCAATTCGCATTAAAGATGAGATTGGTTAAGAAATAAAACAAGGCGATCAGTTAACAAAAGCCGGAATGTTAGCCACAAAAGTTGCAACCTTAGTTGCGATCGCTTCTGTATTGAGGGTAATTTATAATTGATGATTTCAAAGCAATTACCCAGTTGGCAATCTCAAATCTAAAAATTGCTACGGCAATTAGCTAGGTTCTGCCACGAACTATGAAGTGTGTTTGTGGGCGCATTAGCCGTGAGTACCACTTCACCTTTAGCATTTATCATCCACCCTTGCGCTTCCACAATCGGCGCTGGACTAGAATTATTTGCTTGAGTTGAAACAGTTGTACTAGAGTGGTTTTCACCCTTTGGCTTGAGACTTACCCAATCTACTTTAACTACATCAAGAATGAGAATGTCTTTGGTGGGGTTGGGTGGTAAACCGCCGCGTCCGGTGATCGTAAAACTGCTTTCATTTTCACCAGGACGCACTTCACAAATTTGAGACACTTGAGTATCAACTGGTACGGCTGGTAAGTTAATTAATCCTCGATAGGGGTCAACATTGAGAGTATTGATATCTACAATGCCGCTTAAATCAGGTCTTGTTTGGGAAATTGCCGTAATATCATTCGTATGAAGTTCACGCGGGTCTAAATCCGTAGGGCGCAATCTTTTAAGGTCTTCGGTAGTTAGTGGTGCAATTCCAAAAATCTTAGTAGCGTTGATTTTGACTCTTCCACCACTACCACTAAATGCATTGGCGGTAATGTCGCTGTTTTCATTAGGTTTGGCGACGATGAAGCCATTAGGGGCATCGATGGTGATATTGCCGCCGTTTCCACCAGCCCCTTGAGTACCTGCGGTGGTGGATATCTGACTGCCACCGCCCATTAGCAAAAAGTCCTGCGGTTGCAACTCAATATTACCACCCTCGCCTAATGTGGTTGTAGCTGAAATCATTGCTTGGTTGTCTAAGCTGATAGAGCGAGCTTTTACTAGAATGTTACCTGCATTAGCAGTTTCCTGACCTGCTACGCGAGCAAGCAAACCACTGGCAGAACCATCATTATCAACTATAGTCGGATTCAATTGCTGCTGAAACCGATCAAAGTAAGTCGGATCGCTCCCAGAAATTTTTACTCTGTCATTGGCTGTCACCGTGA
Organism: Nostoc commune NIES-4072; assembly: GCF_003113895.1. Taxonomy (NCBI): domain Bacteria; kingdom Bacillati; phylum Cyanobacteriota; class Cyanophyceae; order Nostocales; family Nostocaceae; genus Nostoc; species Nostoc commune. Next base: position 5,474,681 of record NZ_BDUD01000001.1, read on the forward strand.
TATCACCTGCACGTCCGGTGCCGAAGGTACTGGTGATGACTTGTCCGCCACTAGTAGCCTCAAAAGTGTTGACGTTAACAGTGATATTACCGCCTGGGGAGGCATTTCTAGTTCGCGCAATCAAAACTCCTCCGTCTGATACGCGCAATTCTCCAGTCGTCACACTAATATTGCCACCCTGACCAGCGCCTTCTTTCTCAGTAGAAGTTACCAAGCCGCTAGAGAATGCATTATCTGGAATTGGATTAACCCCAGAAATGTTGACAGAGCTAAAAGCATTGACAGGATTGATAGTAATAGTGCCTGCATTTCCTTTTCCAGTGGTTCTGGACAATATTACACCACCCTTAGTTAAGGTAAGTTCCCCAGCCGTGATCTTGATACTGCCACCATCTCCCAACCCAAAAGTATCGCTGGATATAAGGCTATTCTCAACTGAGACGATATTTTGAGCATCAATAATCACGTCCCCAGCACGCCCTTCTCTAGCAGTAGTGGTATCCAATTTAGAAACGTTGGTCAAGTATAAAGACCCAGTTTGAATATTGATATTACCAGAATTGCCAACGCCTGTCTCTTCATTTTGACTCGTAGTAAGAGAACTATTTGCAATAGATACAAACTTATTAGCTTGCACAAATATACCTTTAGTCTCTCCCTCGCCCAAGAGCCTGTTTTCGAGTTTAGCCCCATCGGTTAAGGAGAGCGACCCTGCCTTAATGAAGATACTGCCAGAATTACCTACGGCTTCAAAATCCACGTCATTCCTAATAAAGCTTTTGCCGGAAATTTTCATTTCTTCTGTAGCATCGAGCGTAATATCTCCTGCTGGAGTGCCGTCTGACTTTAAATCTCTTCCTATCCCAGCCTCAAGAGTACTTCGTTCCAAAACATCTAAATTTTGTGCGTTGATTGCAATACTACCTCCTCCTTTGTCAGTTACATTAATTTGAGATCCATTCGTAAGTAATACATCTGCTCGTTGCACTTGTGTAGGGTAATTTGAACGTAGAGTATTACCCTCAACATTTAGCCCTATTGTTGTAGATCCTGCGACTCCTCCCAACTCAATTCGGCCATCTGGTGCATCCAAAGTTGCTTTATCTAAGGTGACATTGCCGCCCACCAACAACAAATTCTGACCGTTATCAACCGATAGAGATGCCCTATTTACTTGAATAGAATCTATCGGTTGATTGGCAATTTGATTGAATAGAAAAGCAGAAGGATTCACCGTCAGTAATTCAGGATTATTAGGAACAGAAGCACTGAAAAAGCCTTGATTCCTAAACTCGATAGCATTGGCTGTCGTCGCTACAAACGAACCACGAATGTCCAGTTGGGCATTCTCACCAAAAACAATCCCTTTAGGGTTTATTAAAAATAAGTTGGGATTAGAAAGACCAGAGGTACTGAGAGTTCCCATAATCTGCGAACGGCTACCACCCGTCACTCGAATTAAAATATTTGCGATAGCCGCGCTAGGACTAACGAAATCGGCTGTTTGTCCTTCGCCAATATTGAATTGCTGAAAGCTGTGGAATAGGTTTTGACCCGCCACGGTTCCCCCAGTGATAGCGCTAATATTGTCTTTGGGGGGGTTAACCACGGAATTAACAGGCAAGGTCGTATCTGCAACCGGGACGTTTTGTGCTTGGGTAGAGCTGAACTCGGCTAGACATAAAAGAAAAATCCCGCCTGTAAGCCAGAATGTTTGAGTGTGCTGTTTCATTTATAACTGGTAATAATTAAGAATTAGCCTAGTACCTGCCGTTTGTTTAGAGCGCACTACTAACAAGCAAATGGCTCTTTTTAAACCAACACAATTGCCTCAACTTTGCCTAAACCTTGGATAGGTTAGTAGGCATTTTAATTGTTGACATTTCGTCCCACTGTGATGCTGTTTTCTAGTACTGCTCTATTTATGAATCCGCTATATGGCAGAGCTATTTGTAGGATTTACCAGAAATGTCAGCGTGTAGCTAGCTTTACGCTTGGTGAATGAGAGCGGACTGTCTCCAGAATTACTGACAGTTTCACGACCAAGCCTCTTAGACCCAGCAAATAGTTCTATGTCAGCTGTGCTATGAAAATTCTGGCTCCAAGGTGCGAGTGGGACATGCTGTTTAGGGAACATAAGAAAGTTCAAACTATTTTCATCGTTGCCTTGGATTATCAGCGATATTTGGTCGGGATTATCTCCGCCAGCAGCAGTGCTGTTGCACACAAGAGATTGTAAAATTAATACTTTCTCCGTTGGGCTAGCGTTTAATTCTCCAGTGTCATTACTTTTATAGCCGTATATTTGATCGTTTTCTGGAGTCGCAGCTAGATAGTTGTTTTCAGAGGGGCCGTGGGTAGTTGCCATGTTTATTACTCCCGGATAAATGAGTGTTTCCACTGTTTATCTTACCTAGCAATTACCACCACCAATGAGATTAATTAACAAATAAAACAAGGTGTTCTCGCGACCATTCACAAATTTTCTAACACCAAGCTCCAGCATAAACAGTGTCAATATTGAGTTATCCTCTGTTTATCCACCGCTTTAGCTGTATCGCAATTATTTTTCCACATAACGCAAAACAAAGGCGCACAGGGAAATTCTGATAAACCAACAGCTTTTAACAAATTAATTTAATCATCGGTTCAGGTGCGATCGCCTGAATTAGTGCGGCGCATATCAGCTAAACTAGTGACAGCATCATGCCAAATATAATTAACAGCATAGGCAACGTAATCCCTTAATTTTGCCGTCTTTAATATAGGTGACTTTTAAGGCCGCTTTTTAGCAGAACCCGTTGTACCTGACTTTTCACGTTATGTGGAAAAATCCACCAAAAACCTAACCCCCTAACCCCCAACTCGTCGCGGGAAGGGGAGGAAATTCAAAGTCTCTTTCCTAAAAAGAGAGAGATTTAGAGAGAAGTTTTGCAAATGACCCAGAATGAATTTACCAGGTTTATAGCTAAAGTCTATCTATTAAAGACTAAGTAAGGGTTGTAGTCCACCCTTAGTGGACTTGGGCTATAAGAAAAGAGAATTTCTTCTCAAGCGGGATAGGCAGGTGCAAGATATAACTCACCCTAAATGCAGAAACTGTCCTGGCAACATCACGACTGAGTGACTCCCGTTAACTCTGAAGTGACTCCCGTTAACTCTGAAGTGACTCCCGTTAGCTCTGAAGTGACTCCCGTTAACTCTGAAGTGACTCCCGTTAACTCTGAAGTGACTCCCGTTAACTCTGAAGTGACTCCCGTTAACTCTGAAGTGACTCCCGTTAACTCTGAAGTGACTCCCGTTAACTCTGAAGTGACTCCCGTTAGCTCTGAAGTGACTCCCGTCACGACTGATATCATGTTCGCTTGATGATCTAGAACGTTTTGCTACCAATAAGAGGACTTTTCAAGCAACCTCTTAGACAAATTACTACGTATCTAGGCTATAAGTGCAAGAGCCACTAAAAATTCATTTCTTTAGTTTATCTAAAGTCGCATCTAAGTTATCAAATTACCTTTCTAAGATAGAAGCAGCAACCATAAGTTGCCATACACGACTAAAACCCAAATTAACAGCTAGTGGCTGCGGAGAACATAAAAATGGCTAAAGCGCCAGATTCAATAGAATCGTCTATCAATGAAATTACAGACAAATCCTTAGATCGTGATTGTACAACCTTATCGCGTCACGTCTTACAGCAACTTCAAAGTTTTTCACCAGATGCACAGGATTTAAGTGCGCTGATGAATCGCATCGCCCTGGCCGGCAAACTGGTTGCTCGCCGCATGAGCCGCGCTGGTTTAATGGAAGGCGTTCTCGGATTTACTGGGGAAGTTAATGTCCAAGGAGAATCCGTCAAAAAGATGGATGTTTATGCCAATGATGTATTTATCTCAGTTTTTAAGCAAAGCGGCTTAGTCTGTCGCCTAGCTTCTGAGGAAATGGAAAAACCCTACTATATCCCGGAAAATTGCCCGATTGGTCGCTATACCCTGCTGTATGATCCAATTGATGGCTCATCCAACACTGATAATAATCTCAGCTTAGGTTCCATTTTCGCCATTCGCCAACAAGAAGGAACTGATAGCGATCACAAAGCAACTGACCTCCTCACCAACGGACGTAAGCAACTCGCTGCCGGATACATTCTATATGGCCCCAGCACAATGCTGGTTTATACTATAGGTAAGGGCGTTCATTCCTTTGTCCTTGATCCCAGCTTAGGAGAATTTATTCTCACAGAAGAAAACATTCGGATTCCTAACCACGGTTCTGTTTACAGCGTGAATGAGGGTAACTTCTGGCAGTGGGAAGAATCAATTCGAGAATACATCCGCTATGTTCATCGCACAGAAGGCTACAGCGCTCGTTATAGCGGCGCAATGGTGAGCGACATCCATAGAATTTTGGTTCAAGGCGGCGTGTTTCTCTACCCAGGCACAATTCAAAACCCAGAAGGGAAATTGCGCTTGCTTTATGAAACTGCTCCTTTAGCCTATTTGATTGAACAAGCAGGTGGTCGCGCCACTACAGGACTGATGGATATCTTGGATGTAGTACCGAAAAAATTGCATCAACGCACACCTTTAATTATTGGTAGCAAAGAGGATGTAGCAAAGGTGGAGTCTTTTATTCAAAACGGACACTAGCACAGCAAGGCGGAAGTCAAAAATCAAAAATCAAAAGTCAAAAGTCACTCATGCTTTAATTTTCGGCTTTTTGGCTGTACTGAAATAGTAAGTTTATTTCTGCCGACCTTAATCAGTGTAAAAAGGCACAATTTAGGAGCAAATAAAGCTTGTAAATAAAGCTTTTTAAATTTTTTCAACTGGATAGTTATTTTTGCCATGCTGCACTAGAAGACGGTAATAAAAGGATCAAGGATGCGTCTAGCATCTGGCATGAATTAAAAGTTAATCATGGTGATTTAAGATTGGCGATGCAGAATAGCACTTCTTAAAGATGTATTAAAGATTATCTCAGCTGGCCGATGCGATAAGTGATTGGCAACGCCACAATTCAAAAGTAAGCATCAAATTTTGATGGGTTTTGCCAACTTACTTAGAAATATCACTATACAGGAGTGAAACAAATTAGAGCTATGTCTACCAATCATCTACTAGAAATTAAGCAATACGGTCAAAGTATCTGGATGGATAATTTGAGCCGTGACATTATTCAATCAGGCGAACTCAAAGACCTGGTTGAAAATCAAGGGATCTCTGGGATTACCTCTAACCCAGCTATTTTTGAGAAAGCGATCGCAGGTAACGTCATTTATGATGCTGATATAGAAGCCGCAGTTCGCGCTAACTTACCCACAGACAAAATTTACGAATCCCTAGTTTTTGCAGATATTCGTTATGCATGTGATATTTTACGCCCTGTTTATGAAGCCTCGAATAGACTAGATGGTTATGTGAGTATTGAAGTTCCACCAACTATCGCCCATGATACTGAAGCAACAATAACCGAAGCCCGGCGGTATTTCCAAGAAATTGGTCGGGAAAATCTGATGATTAAAATTCCCGGTACAGAACCTGGTTTGCCAGCAGTAGAGCAGGTAATAGCCGAAGGGATGAATGTTAATATTACGTTGCTGTTTTCTGTAGAAAGCTACGTAAACACAGCTTGGGCTTATATTCGTGGCTTAGAAAAACGGTTGGCTGAGGGCAAGGACATCAGTAGAATTGCTTCAGTCGCCAGTTTCTTCCTCAGCCGGATTGATAGCAATATTGACGCCAAAATTGATGCTAAGTTGAAAAAAGGCGTTGATGATATTTCTGTGGAAGCAAAGCTAAGAGATGTTAAAGGGAAAGTAGCGATCGCTAACGCCAAGATTGCTTACCAGGAATACAAGAAAATTATCCAGAGCGATCGTTGGAAAGCCTTAGCAGCAAAAGGGGCCACAGTACAACGGCTACTTTGGGCTAGTACCAGCACCAAAGACCCCCATTACAACGACGTAATGTATATCGAAGAGTTGATTGGGCGAGATACCGTTAACACCGTACCACCAGCGACGATTAAAGCTTGTGCCGATCATTGTAACGTAGGCGATCGCTTAGAAACAGATGTAGATAATGCCTACACCCTGATCAAAAACCTCAAAGATCCCGACATCAACATCGATCTTGATGCCGTAATGGATGAACTGTTAGTTGAAGGTATTGACAAATTCATTCAGCCCTTCCAGTCCTTGATGAACTCTTTAGAAGACAAGATCAAGGTATTGTCACCAGTGTAGGGACTAGGGACTAGGGACTGGTGACTGGGAACTGGGGACTGGTAAACAATTTTCCTAATACTAAACCCCCAATACCCAATACCCAATACCCAGTCCCTAATACCCAGTCCCCAATCTCAAAATCCCTAATCCAAAATCCAAAATTCCTATGGTTAGTCTGCTAGAAAATCCCTTGCGCGTTGGTCTGCAACAACAAGGGATGCCCGAACCCCAGATTATAGTTATCTTTGGCGCTTCTGGTGATCTCACCTGGCGCAAACTAGTGCCTGCACTTTACAAATTGCGGCGAGAACGGCGCATACCGCCAGAAACTACTATTATCGGCGTAGCGCGTCGAGAGTGGAGCCATGAATACTTCCGTGAACAAATGCAGAAGGGCATGGAAGAGGCACATCCTGATGTCGATTTAGGGGAACTTTGGCAAGACTTCTCTCAAGGTCTGTTCTACAGTCCTGGGGATATAGACAACCCCGAAAGCTACAAGAAACTAAAAACCTTATTGAGTGAATTAGACGAAAAACGGGGCACGCGAGGTAATCGCATGTTCTACCTCTCCGTTGCCCCTTCATTCTTTCCTGAAGCGATTAAGCAGCTAGGAAGCGGTGGGATGCTAGAAGATCCCTACAAACATCGTCTAGTAGTTGAAAAACCCTTTGGTCGGGACTTGGCTTCTGCCCAAAGTCTTAACCAAGTGGTACAGAAATATTGCAAAGAAAACCAAGTATACCGCATTGACCACTACTTAGGTAAAGAAACAGTCCAGAATTTGCTGGTGTTTCGCTTTGCCAATGCGATTTTTGAGCCCCTGTGGAATCGTCAATTTGTTGACCACGTACAAATTACCGTGGCAGAAACTGTAGGAGTGGAAGACCGGGCTGGTTACTATGAAAGCGCTGGCGCACTGCGGGATATGTTGCAAAATCACCTCATGCAACTTTACTGCTTAACGGCGATGGAAGCACCCAACGCAATGGATGCCGATAGCATCCGTACAGAAAAAGTGAAGGTACTCCAAGCTACTCGTTTAGCTGATGTTCACAATCTGTCGCGGTCAGCAGTCCGTGGGCAATACAGTGCTGGCTGGATGAAAGGTCAAGCAGTGCCAGGGTATCGCACAGAACCAGGCGTTGACCCCAACTCCACCACACCCACTTATGTAGCGATGAAGTTTGTGGTGGATAACTGGCGCTGGAAAGGTGTTCCTTTCTACTTGCGAACCGGAAAGCGGATGCCGAAAAAAGTGAGTGAGATTGCCATTCACTTCCGCGAAGTTCCGTCTCGGATGTTCCAATCTGCTGCCCAACAAACAAACGCCAACATTTTGACGATGCGGATTCAGCCAAATGAAGGTATTTCCCTGCGTTTTGATGTGAAAATGCCGGGGGCAGAATTCCGCACCCGTTCCGTTGACATGGACTTTAGTTATGGTTCCTTTGGCATCCAAGCAACATCCGATGCCTACGATCGCCTATTCCTTGATTGTATGATGGGCGATCAAACATTGTTCACACGGGCGGATGAAGTAGAAGCAGCTTGGCAGGTAGTAACACCAGCCCTTTCCGTTTGGGATGCACCCACCGATCCAAATACTATTCCCCAGTACGAAGCCGGTACTTGGGAACCAGCAGAAGCAGAACTCTTAATTAATCAGGATGGCCGTCGCTGGCGCAGACTCTAAATATTAGTCATTAGTCATTAGTCATTAGTCACTAGTAAAAACAAATGACAAATGACAAATGACAAATGACAAATGACAAATGACAAATCTAAAACTACTATGCCTACCCAAACTTCTACAATTTTCTCACTCCAGGCACCGAAAGATATTTCGCTTAACGAAATAGATGCCGAACTCAATCAAATTTGGCAAAGTTACGGTATTACTGGCGAAGACGGTGGACTTCCCAGTGCTACTAGGGCAACTACATTTACTTTAGTGGTTTACGAACCAGAAGAAACTCAGTATTTGTTGGCTGCTTTGGGATTTTACAACGGCCCAATTGATGGGATTTTAGGGCCACAGATGGTGGCAGCATTGCGAGAAGTCCAAAAGAAACACAATCTACCAGAAACTGGAACAGCAACACCAGAAACTCTGACTGTATTACGAGAAGAATTCGCTAAAGGTCAGCGAGGTGGATCTGGAAGTGAATATCCTGCTGCTGGGTTAAGTAGCGGTAGCCCCAGAATTGCCGATGAAATCGCTCTTCGCAACCCCTGCCGCATCATTGCGCTATTTCCCATTGCTGGCGAAGATGAAGGGGTTAAGGCTCAAGTTTCTGCTTATTGCCCCATCCAAAAGCAATCGTCAAGCACACTCATCTGCTGCGAATACATCACTCTCAGTGGAACTGCTGCTGCTTTAGAACGCATCGGTGGTATGATTCCGGCCTTGTTGATTGGCGGCTTGCCAAAGTTTCTCTGGTGGAAGGCAACACCAGACCCTAACAACGGTCTATTTAAGCGCCTAGCAGCAGTCTGCAATAATGTGATTGTAGATTCTTGCAACTTTAACAACCCAGAAAGTGATTTACTCCACCTACAAGAGTTGGTAGAAACGGGTGTACCTTTAGCTGATTTAAACTGGCGTCGCCTCGCATCATGGCAGGAATTGACAGCTGAGGCTTACGACTCACCTAACCGTCGCGCCGCTCTCAAAGAAATTGACCGCGTTACGATTGATTACGAAAAAGGCAATCCTGGCCAAGCTTTGCTGTTTTTGGGTTGGCTGGCAAGTCGGTTGCAATGGCAGCCAGTTTCTTATGAAAAAGAAAGCGGTGATTACGACATCACTCGCATCCGTTTTATTGCTCAAGAGCAGCGACAAGTAGAAGCAGAGTTAGCAGGAGTTCCGGTTGCTAATGTGGGCGATATTATCGGCGATTTGATTGCCCTGCGCCTTAGTTCGACAAATCCCCAGGCAGATTGTGGTACAGTTATCTGCTCAGAAACTGGTGGTTGTATGCGGATGGAAACCCACGGTGGCGCTCAGTCTGCCGGTCTGTTTCAACAGGTGACTTCACTTTCGGAACAAAAGGCGGAAGCTTTGCTGAGTCAGCAGGTGCAACGCTGGGGCCGCGAGTCACTTTTTGAAGAAAGTCTGGGAGTGACAGCAAATATTTTCAAATTGGCTCATTAATTCAGGTCTAACCCCCCTACCTCCCTTCCCGACCCAGGAAGGGGGGAATTTTTATAATTATTTAAAGTGAATGACAAGGAAAGCTTTGCGAGTTGATAACGGTTTGAAGATGCGTTGGGCGATCGCGTAATCAAATTAGCAGAGAACCTTTGAACATATTTTACCTACTACGGTGGTCATTAGATATTTTGTTGTTACTTTTCCCAAATTTATTAAAAAGATACGTCGTATTCGCCTCCACGCTCAAGTGCCTGTTTGTAAGCAGGTCGCCCATGAATGCGATCAATAAATTCTTTGATCTTTGGTCGGCTCTCCACCTCTTCGGGGAGCATAGCGACTAGTTCAAGAGGAAAGCTCATTTGGATATCGGCGGCGGTGAATTCCTCACCGACAAACCACGTACTTTTACGTAGTTCATCTTCTATGTAGTCAAAGTGAAGTTTGATCTGAGGTGCGACAAATCCACTAACAACGCTGCTGTTCCCTGCCCCAAAATTGTTCAATACTACCCGCATTACCAGAGGTGGCATTGCAGAGCCTTCAGCGTAATGCAGCCAATATGTATAGCGCAGATGCTCCGGTGTATCGGATGCTGGGACTAGCCGACCATTGCCGTAGCGATTAACGAGGTATTCGATGATAGCGCCTGACTCAGCGATGGTGAGGTCTGCATCTGTAATCACTGGTGACTTACCAAGCGGATGGACTTGGCGCAGCGACTCTGGTGCTAGCATCGTTTTTGCATCGCGTTCATAGAATTTGATCTCATATTCGATACCTAATTCCTCAAGCAACCACAGCACACGCTGCGATCGCGAGTTGTTAAGATGATGAACAACGATCATAAAACGTTCCTCTTTTGATGGCTCATTACTATCAGATGTCGGCTAATCTCTAGCTATATTATCAATCTTTTTCAGCATAACTCCCCTAATTGGCTGGTTTTCTTGTTTCTAACTGGTATAAAAATCTCATTTGTTTCATTTATGGCTTTAATCATTGCTGGGGAACGTAGTGGGGTGGGTAAGACAACAGTCACGCTCACTCTTTTAGCATCTTTACGCCGTCGCGATCGCCTAGTGCAATCTTTCAAGGTAGGCCCAGACTACATTGATCCGATGTTTCATCAACATGTAACTGGTCTTCCTTGTCGGAATTTAGACCCAGTGTTGACTTCTGAAGGCTACGTTCAACAATGTTTTGCCCGTCACAGCCAACTGAGTGAATATGCCCTAGTCGAAGGGGTGATGGGATTATTTGATGGAATTTCGTCATTAGTCATTAATCCTTTGTCATTTGCAAGTGACCAAGGACTAATGACTAATGACAAAGGACAAATTACTGATTTTGCAAGTACAGCACATATCGCGCGGCTTTTAGATTTACCTGTGGTGTTGGTAATTGATTGCAGCCGTTTATCTGGTTCTGTAGCTGCGATCGCTCATGGCTACCAGTCTTTTGATCCTCGAATTAAAATAGCTGGGGTAGTATTAAATCGCGTAGGGAGCGATCGCCATCTTTCTCTACTCAAAGATTCTCTAGAACCCCTACAATTACCGATTCTCGGCGTACTGCGCCGTCAAGATAACATCACAATTCCCGATCGCCATTTGGGTTTAGTCCCCACAGCAGAACTTCCCGAACTCAACGCTTTAATTAATCGCCTCGCCGATTTAGGAGATACCTGCTTCGATTGGCAACACTTATTACCCCTGTTAAAATCAAAGCCTCTCCCTTATCCCTTCTATCCCCTTGATCTCCCGTCATTCTCAGTCAGGATTGCAGTAGCCCGCGATCGCGCTTTTAATTTCTACTACCAAGACAATCTTGATTTGCTGCAACAGCTTGGTGCAGAACTGGTTTTTTGGAGTCCCCTAGAAGATGCTGCAATACCAAAAGATGTGCAGGGAATGTATTTTGGGGGAGGTTTCCCAGAAGTTTTTGCCCAGCAATTAGCAGAAAATACTAGCGTTCGTGATGCAGTGAAAACAGCAATTCTTCAAGGAATGCCGACAGTTGCCGAATGCGGAGGATTAATGTATTTATGTGAGCAAATTATCGATTTTGAGGGAAAATCTTGGTCAATGACGGGAGTTTTACCCACATCTGCTGTAATGGGTGGGCGTTTAACTTTAGGCTATCGTCGTGCAATAGCTTTGCAAGATAATCTGTTAGTGAAGGCAAATACAACTGTTTACGGACATGAGTTTCATCGTTCCCATTTAACCTTACCTCCCACTCAGCCCCTATTTGAAACTTCTCGCTACGATTGTGACGAAAATATGGGATGCGAGGGATGGGGTTTACCTGCAAATATTCACGCTTCTTATATTCATCTGCACTGGGGGGAAAGTGAAGAAATTCCCCAGCAGTTTCTTAAAGAATGTCTGAAAGTAGCACCTTCATGAACGTGGATTTAACGTGAGTTCGACGGAGCTAAAAAACGGCAGGAGGTAGTGCAGGTAAATCTTTTGGGTAAATATCAATCGACGGTTTTTTGGGCAAATAGGTGTAAGCAGCCAGTCCAGCCATCAGATTGACCAAAAAGTTAAAGACACTACGATGTCGAGAGTGTTCTATTTGACACATATTTTTGAGATGGTCATTGACAGACTCAATTACCGCCCGTTTGCGTAAAAGAATTTTATCAATCAGTTTTACCAAACGGTTTTTCATCTTCTTTTTAGATTTCGTAACTAACTCTAAACCTCGCTGATATAACTCCTCAAATAATTTTTGTGAGATATATCCTCGGTCTCCAAACAGTTTACCAATTAAGTCTTTGGTCATATCAGGTACTGGCTTACGGTCATCTACATTAGCTGGAGTTAGCTTGAATGCCAGTAATTCTCCACAATCGTTAATAATCAAATGAAGTTTAAATCCAAAATGCCAGCCCACAGAATTTTTACCCCATTTCACTAACCCCTTAAAAACTTTATGGGCGTGTGCGCGACAATTGTGACAAACGTCTATCGGGGTAGAATCAATAAAACTAATCCCTGTAACCTCTCCCGTGCGTGTATGTAAAAAACAACACAATAACATTAAACACCAAGGCATTAGTTCCACAAACCTGGTGTAGCTCACCAAGTTGGGAAACGCTCCACGCCAACTTTGTAGCACGTGCAAGGTGTAGAACTCCTTGAAAGTCTTATAACCACTACCGTGAAATGCGATCGCAATTGTCATCACCTCTGATAAATGCATTTTTGATTTGCTGCGGCGCTCTCCCTTTGTGGATGGTAACTGTGGCACTTGTTGCCACAAGTTCTCCCACTGATTGCAAAAATCATCTACGTCACAGAAGATTTGTACGATATCGAGGTGAGATACAATGGTAGACATAGCCGAGACCCTCATTTTTCTTAGATATTTTTAGTCTCGGCGTTTTTTTGTGCCTTTTTTGCTCATTCTCAATCAATCTTAGCGATCGCACTTCGCCTGTCCAGTTAAGCAAATTCATATCTAGCAAGCTTTTTGGGCTTTTCTATCCGTCGAACTCACGTGGATTTAAGCAAGCGCAAAACCCAGTTGAATGAATTTAAAAGTATCAGAGAATGTTTTTATTATGGAAACCTACGCTTCAAAAAAAACCTCAGAAGGTCAAGCGGTAAATGAATTCATCAGAAGGTTTGTCTTTAACAAACTCTGCGTTTCGATTGATTTTGTGCAATTGGAACCCAAGCCTCTCGACCACTTTACGGGAGGCAATATTGTACTGGTTTACCGACGCGTGTAGTGTGGATAAGCTAAAGCGTCGTTGGGTTTCGGCGATGGCTAGAGAATTGTAGATGTTAGCGTATCCCCGGTTCTGGAAACCAACAAATGTCATAAAGCCGATTTCCGCATATTGATCATCAAAAATACCTATCTCGACAACACCAACGTGTTGGTTTTGGGGAGTTATCGCAACCCATTTCAGCCAGATCATAGTCTCGTTATCGGGTGATTTTTCTAGCGCGGCAAACTTGAATTTTTGTTTAACCTCCATGAAAGTCGGAATTTGATCCTCAAGATATTCGTACAGATGTGGGTTGCTTATACAGGAGTAGAGGATATCGGCGTGCTGTTCCGTAACCTTTTCTAGGCGCAAGATTACCGCGTCTGCTGCCATGATTTTTCTGATTCTCTTCTATTAGTTTCGTTAGATTTACTTTCGACTGTTCAAGATTGACTTGATTATTAACTGCGTAAAGAGGTTACATTCAGATCGTCATTCAACTTACGAATCAGACGGGATAACTCACGAATGATATTCACTGCAATTTCAGGGGTTTCTTCGATCGCATCATACAACTGCTCTTGCGTCAGTTCTAAAAATTCACAAGGTTCTAAAGTCGTTGCACTGGCAGAACGAGGTTGAGTATCAAATACTGCCATCTCACCAAAGTATTTTCCCTGTTCCACCTCTGCCAACTGTTTATTGCCAATGTGAACTTTAACTCGGCCTGAAACGACAATATAGAGCGATCGCCCTTCTTCTCCCTGGCGAAAAATCGTGTAATTAGCTGGAAATGACAATTCGTTCATTACTGAAGTGAGCCGCACAATAAAATCATCCCGCAATTCCTTAAAAATTGGGACTCGCCGGACAAATAATAAACGGTCAACACTGGTTAGCATAATTACAAGTTAAATATCAAACATTACTGTAAATTTTAAAACTGAAGCCACGCGATTAGTCATATTAACCGATGTTGAACGCTAGCGGTCAAGAATATCTTAAACTTTCCCCAGACCAAAAGAGAGATTATTGGGTTTATCCGAAAAGTATTTAGGACTTACGCACACTCTACGAATTCTCGGCGCTCTTGGCGTCTTGGCGGTTCGAGAAATTAAGCTTTTTAGCAATTTTTGCGTAAGTCCTAGTATTGAATGCCTACGGCGGTAAACTACGCAGAGAAACTCCTCAAACTCAGTATTAGTTTTCTCTCGTTCCCATGCTCTGTGACTGATTAGGGCTGCTGCTTCGGGTCAAACATTGAGTCAGAGTCTCAATGAATGCATTCCAGGAACGAGGAAACGAGGCAAACATAATCGTTAAGTTATGAATCACTTTTATTTATCGTTTTAAAAAACAAGAGTATTTGCTCTTATTTGGGTGAAAGCCATAATATTAACTTCATGAGCTCCCAAGGTACCTTGCTGAGAAAAAATCACCAATCTGATTAGAGGCGATAGCTTCTGAAAACTGGGGAACTAGCGATCGGTGGTCGTTAGGTAAAACAGTCATAAAATCTCCTGAACTGCCCTGACATCAAGGAACAGAGAAGGACTAGGACAAACAGCATTGAATTATCGTGAGCAGCAATTATGAGTTGGCTAATTAGTACATTAATTATTGGAATCTCTGTCGCTTTTGCAACCACCTTTGACGACAATTTATATTTGACAGCTTTCTTCGGAAAAGTCAATCGCAGCTTTCGTCCTAAGCATATTATTATTGGTGAATTTCTGGGTTTCACTGCTTTAGTATGCGCTAGTCTCCCTGGTTTCTTCGGCGGTCTGCTTATTCCCAGCACCTGGATTGGATTACTAGGTTTGCTTCCCATCGCCATTGGTATCAGTAATCTCATCAGTCGAGAAGAGGAAGGAGAGACAGTGCAAGCTGTGTCAGTTGACTTAACCTCTCCTGTTAAATCTGGACGCCAGAAGAAATCATTATTAGCAACCATCCGCGATCCGCAAACCTACCGCGTTTCTGCTGTCACCATTGCCAATGGAGGAAACAACATTGGGATTTATGTACCATTATTTGCCAGTACCAATCTTCCAAGTTTAGGTGTAATTCTGTGCGTTTGCTACTTTACTGTTGGGGTGTGGTGTTTACTGTCTTACAACCTGACTCGTAATCCTCTCATGGCTCCCGTTTTAACTCGCTTCGGTCGCAAAATTTTCCCCTTTGTCTTAATTTACTTGGGACTCTCTATCTTAATTAAAAGTGAAACATATCGGCTTTTACCTAGTCTGGCAATGCTTTCTAATTAGGTATGAGGCGATGTCTACGAGGGGCGTAGCTGCGGCACCCGATCTGAAAACTCGAAATTATTGATGGGTGCTATCTCGATGATGTAACCAAAAAAATCAGCGATCGCTTCCCATCCAAAAATATTTTTAATCACTTGAATTTATCAATTGGAATCACAATAATATTTGATGTTATCAATCAAGTTATCTAAAGTGAGAATAAAGCACATTATTGATGGCTGTTATAAAAGTAAGCCCACCACTACGAATCATCAAAGGAAGCAACTAATGAATAAACCAAATCCAAAAAAATTAACTCAGTGGATCGTAACAGCAGTATTTCTGGTACTTGTAATAGGATTTTCGCTCCTTGACCAGCAAGCAGTTAAAGCTCAAACACTAACACCATCTGTACCTACAGAATCTGAGCTAGCTCCAGTAATATCTCCGGTTACATCGCCAACGGAGTCTGTTACTGCTCCAGTAATATCTCCAGTTACATCCCCAATAGTGTCTGTTGCAGAAAACGTTAGACGTTTATTACAAACCAATGAATGTGTTGGATGTAATCTGACTGGAGCAATGCTAAAGGACGCAAATCTGCAAGCGGCAAACTTGGAGGGTGCTAACTTACAAAATGCAGATTTAGAAAGGGCTAACTTACAGCAAACAAATTTACAAGGGGCAAACTTTCAGGGAGCAGATTTAGGTAAGGTAAACCTTTTAGGAGCAAACCTTGTGGGAGCAAACCTATTTGATGCAGACCTAGAGAAAGCTAACCTGTTGGGAGCAAATTTGCAAACCGCTAACCTACAGGGCGCAGACTTGGAAAAGACAAATCTTACAAATGCAAATATCCAAGGGGTTAACCTGATGGGGGTTGATTTAGAAGATGCAATCAGACCAGAAGGATTCACTGTTCAGTGATTAAGCTGAAGTTCTCCGTGCAAATTTAATAAAAAATTTCAATTGCCTGATTCAGTAATGAATACAGGCTTTATTTTTTAAAATGTGAGTTCCACGGGTCAGATCGTGTCCGCTTGATTACTTGTTAAACCCTAATTTTCTAGGTTGTTTGATTTGCTTCCAACCAGTTAAGTAAATCCTCAAGGGTTGTAAAATCCAATAAAGCCTCGCCAAGTGCTTCTAATTGCTCTAGGGAAAGAGTTTCAACGCGCCCCCGAACCTCTTGTGGTAACTCTCCTACCCGTTTTTGTAGTTGCCGTAGCACAAGTGTTTGTCCTTGCTCCTGTTTTCCCCGCTCGTAACCAATGCGTTCGCCTGTAGTAATGTAGCTCATAGTCCGCTCCTGCTCAAATTCTTTAAACTCTTGCCAAAATTCTGCTTCTAAGGCTTTTGGTAAAATCATAACCCAATCAATAAATCGGTAAAGGTTACGAATATCTTTTTCTTGCAATCCTAATTCATACAATCGGCGAATCAAGCTAAATTTCCAAGCTTTACGTTCTCCTAGCTTTTTATTTGTTTGCTGTGTCTTCAAATGCGCCATTACTCCCGACTTCTTGGAGAAGTCGGGGATCTGAGGCTGGCGATTTTCATCAATATAGAAGGGATTTGCCCGAAAATAGCAGTCGAACTCAGGTTTTTAAAAGTTTGTACCCATGTAATTGTCGGAACTTGCGATCGCCACAATAGTAGATAAAGGAACTTCAGCAAAATACTCTCGCTGAAACTGTTCTTCTCTGATAGCATCTAAAAATCGTTCCACTGCTGCTTCAGCCAAGTTTTCTGCATTATCGCTGGGATGCCAGGTGATTTGCAAATAACGGTCTTGTCGTTTGACTGTAAACCCTAAATATTTTAAAGCTTTGATGCCTACAAGTAAGGTTTGGTCGGTAATGCCGATTTTCTCTAAAAGTTGGACGCGCGTAACTAGTTGATTTGTGCGACTAAGATATTTGGCAATTCCTACAAGAGTCAGCCAAATTTGATTGGGTGGTTGGAGGTTGGGTTTAGACCAAGCGATCGCTAATTGTTGTGAACTACTTATCGTTAGACATCGCCGCAACCACGCGCGTAAATCATCCCAGTTTGTAGGACAATCTTCGATAATCAGTGCTGAGTGCTGAGTGCCAAGTGCTGAGTGTTCTTGATTTCGCAAATCCAAGATGAGTGGTGTTAGCGATCGCGGGGCGTTTAGTCCATTCTGAGTCCTGTGTGCTGAATTAACACTGGGACGCACGGCAATTAATCTGATTTCATAACGTTTTTTGAAGGTGTTATAGTCTAATTCTGCTATGCAATCACACCTTCCTATGGGCAATTCATCTTTGTAGTGCCCCCACCATATACCAGGAAAAGCACTTCTGCTGGAATCATCCCGAATATCAAACTCGGTTTTAATGTACTGTACCTTTTTCCCTTGCCAATCCTGCTGATTGCGATGCCAAGAATTTTCAAACCAGCAGTTTTGAATTAGCAATTTCGGAACAGGATTACCCATTCCACATGGTTCTAGCAATTTCATCTCCAAAAATAACTCTTTCCCCAAGTCTGCGACTGTTACCGTCAAGTCTGCTTGCACGGTAGGCGTTAAGGTTGTACTACCTAAAGATTGCCGCAACTGCTGATTAATCGCTGCTGTAAATAAAGGAATATTCTCCACCAACAAACTCAAACCTGCTGCAAAGGGATGTCCGCCAAAACGATGTAACAAATGTGCTTGGTCTTTTACCAGTTGGTATAAATCAACTGAATTCACGGAACGGGCGGAACCACGGGCTAGAGATTGGGGATTAGGGATTGGGGATTGGGAAAATTCCTGTCCAGTCCCCAGTTCCCAATCCCCAGTTCCCAGTCCCTCTGTACTTAACAAAATAGTCGGGCGACCTGTTTCTTGTGCTACTTGTCCAGCGACTAAGCCTAAGACACCCGCAGGCCATTGGGCATCTTCTAGGACGATGACGCTAGTGGTTGATAAGTCTAATTGAGTAAGTTTTTGTGCTACTTGCGCTTGCACATCTTTTTGCAAAGATTTGCGACGGGTGTTTGCGAGTTCTGTAACTTCGGCTAGTTCGTTACAACGCTTGGCATCTCGACTAGTTAATAATTCAACGCAAAAACTGGCATCGCCTTGGATGCGGCTGACGGCGTTAATTCTTGGCCCCAAACCAAAGGAAATATCTGTGGGGCGATCGCCACTTTTCTGACACAATTCTAATAATCGCCCCACCCCCGGACGGCGACGCGCTGCTGCTGGCTGTTGAAAATCTGCTTGCAGTCGTTGAATTCCCATCTGTGCTAAATAGCGACAATCTCCACTTAACTGCACTAAGTCGGCAATTAATCCTACTGCTACTAAATCTAATAAATCCTCTAACGGATGTTTTGCAATATTAGGCAGACTTTGATATAATCCTTCCACTAACTTATAAGCTACCGCTACCCCAGAAAGATTGAACAGGTGATGTTCTCTGGGCAAATAACGAGGATTAATAATTGCTGCGACGGGTGGACGTTCGGCAGGTAAGGTGTGATGGTCTGTAACGATTACATCTATACCTAGTTGTTTGGCATAGATAATTTCCTCAATGTTTGTGCTGCCTGTGTCGCAAGTCACAATTAATTTGCAACCTTGTTTTGCGAGGTTATCAATCCCTTGATTATTGAGTCCGTGAGATTCTTTCAGGCGATTGGGAATATAGTAAATTAACTGAGTATTTTGTGTAAAAAATTGCCCTAATCCATCCCAAAGTAGAGATGTAGCGGTAATCCCATCAGCATCAAAGTCTCCCCAAATGGCAATTTTTTCTTTGATGTTATATGCTTGTTGCAACCGGGCGATCGCTAAGTGCATTTCTTGCCCAAACTCAAAGGGACTCGCTGGTTGATAAGCTTTGTGGTTGATAAAAGCTGTTAATTGTTGATGATCTTTAATTCCCCGTTGCCACAACAATTGTGCTGCATATATTCCACTTGATGCGGGTGTATACTGTTTCACCGCTTGGATAAACCACTCTGGGGGTTGTTCGGTTGCTGCTATAATCCACTGTTGTTGTTCTGGCATAGTTAAATCGGAGATTGATCCTCAGTTGTTTGAGATTCACCTGCTAGGGTAGGACTTACGCAAACTCTACGATTCTTGGCGTTCTTGGCGTCTTGGCGGTTCGAGAAATTAAGCTTTTTAGCGCTTTTTGCGTAAGTCCTATAGGGGATTGAGAACTACTTCATTGGCGACGCTATCAGGTTTACGGGCGCGAATTGCTGGACGCGTAGGCGTAGCCCGTCGTAGACATCGCTTGTAACCGGCTCTTTCAGCTTTTTGGTGTTCGTAATCAATCAATCTGCCATAATATTCATGCTTGCTTAAATTCATCGACAAGAAAATATGCTGGCGGATATTACCAAAACCTTTGTGGTTAAAAAACTTTAATGCTGAAGTATTGGTAGGATCAGTGTCTACCAGCATAAACCGTGCCCCATCTTGAACGCACCCCAACTAATTGCTTGCAATATAGTTGGGGATTCTTTCGCTAGGAAACCCTAAGATTTCTCAGCGTATCCAGAGTTACTGGCGTTCTCAGTGTGTCGTTGGAACTTTTGCCTACGAACACTCTAGAAAAGTGCTTATCTCCTACAATTAACGAGTACCAGTATCTAGCACCAATATTGTAAGAAGCAGAGAGATCAGCGTTGTACTGCTTATCATTTTTAAATACAGCCAAAGAGTAATTAACAAACTTCGGCGGGTTGAAGTCCCCGGCTTCTAACAAGCCGCAAGTTTTGTGGCGGGGTCTAAATCCCCGTTACAAAACGTAATTGCGAATTGCGAATTGCGAATTGCGAATTGTTTTAATCTTACTCCTTCTAACCTTACCACTTCCATCAAAAGCGTAAGCACTGGTGTATTTAGGGTTAATAAAAATTATTTTACCTCCCAATTCATTCCATCTTTGTTGTGTCAACTCAACTATTTTACAGTGACACCAAAGATGGAATTTTTGCTTTTGCAGAGAACCCTTTCTACCTGCCTTAGCTTTCCATCCAGATAAATTCTCAAACACAATTACTTTAACATTGTGAGTTTTCGCAAACTCCACAATGTCTCTCATAACCTTACGAGATATTTCTAAATTGATGTTGGCTGACTTGCGGTAAAGTCCTTTGCAAAAACCAGTAGGTAGTTTTCGTTTTGTTAGATTAGCTGTTTGTGATGATTTCTTCCTAATCATCATTCTACGTTGATTTCTGCGGTCTATGTCTCTGGCAGGGTTAATGAACTTCCTTGCCTTTACAGTACCGTTTTTACCAACAATTGAGACTGTAGCAGCATTGTTAATGCCCATATCAACACTGCATACAAAATCAGAGTCTTCTGTATCAACCTTCTTAATTTGAACGGGCATAGAAAGTTGACTTTTGTTTTTGCTAACAACTAGAGCAGGTGATTGTATCTGATTACCATCAATTAGATGACGAGATCAACCATGCCTTTTGACTTGAATATTGTTAAGCCATACCCAATCAGTTCCACTCCACACTTTCATATCAACAGTTTGATAATTTAAACCATACTTTACCTGCTGACCTTTATATAAAGCAGGATAAGTTTTGCACGTTGCAGTTAGTCCAATACGGTTCGGTTAAAGGGCAAAGGGAAAAGGTATTGGTTTTCAATACATCCTTTACCCTTTACCCCTTACCCTTTCCCCAGACCACAAGGAAAGTGAAAAATGCTTATCCGAACCGTATTGATATACCTCTACTGTTAAAACCATTTGGCGTTTTTGCTCTTTATCCGCTACTAACTCCCAAACATCGGTTCTAACTTCCTGTATGGGTTTCTTTTTAGTTCTTGCTTTACTCATTGGCTTTGTCTCGACCTTGACAAAGATATACTACCAAGCTCCTGTTTAATTGTCAATATAGTTATTGAATTAGTTATGGATAATGATATCAAGCTAAAAACCCGTTCTAACAGTGCTTTTAGACTCATCTATCATTTAGTTCTGGTAACTAAATTCCGTCGCAAATCTTTAACGGCGGAAATACTCACCAGGATGAAATCAATCATCAATGAATTACTGTTTAAATGGGAATGTGAGTTAATTGAGTTTGGTGGAGAAGCAGATCATCTGCATCTGTTGATTGAGACTCATCCCAGTGTTGACTTATCTAAATTAGTAAATAATATAAAAACTGTAACTTCTCGGAAGTTACGCTCTGAATTTTCTCAACATCTAAAAAAGTTTTATTGGGCAGAAAAACCTCAGTTTTGGTCTGGTTCTTATGCGTTAATTAGTGTTGGCGCACAAGCACCACTGGATAAACTTATAGAATATGTGCACAACCAAGAGAAACCAGAATGAATCGTTGCGGGAGCATTTTATACTGGTTTCCCTAACCCTACCTAAAACGAAGTTTAGGTAGGGACTGCGCTCAACATTTTTGTTCAATCATCCGGGCAACGACTTTATCAACTAAGTCTGCTACTCCCCGACGCTGGAACCTCGGACTGACTCCCAACCATAAAATGTAACCGTAAGTCCAGGATGCTTTGGTAATGATGGTTCCCAAAATGAATCCTGCTAATTCTCCATCTGTTTCGGCCACAAGACAGTATTCGGGATCGGTGTTGTAAAGTCCAATCACCTCCCATTCGTCCCAGGTGCGGTATAAATAAGGATATAAATCGCTGGTAAATAACCCTTCTCCCAAGTGGTAAATGGGAGCAATGTCATCAATTCCTAATTCGCGGACATAAATCGCTTCAGTTTCGTCAAAGCTTGACATAAATTTAGAAGTTGTAATTTCTTTATACCCTTATTGGATTTTACAAACATCCTCTAATCTATCAAGTCGTGTTGAGGTACTTCAAAGTCGTGTTGAGGTACTTCAAAGTCGTGTTGAGGTACTCCAAAGTCGTGTTGAGGTACTCCAAAGTCGTGTTGAGGTACTTCAAAGTCGTGTTGAGGTACTTCAAAGTTGTTTTGAGGTACTCCAAAGTTGTTTTGAGGTACTTCAAACTTTGTCGCACTGCGATCAAGTACACAGCACAGGTGCGGGCTACGCCTACGCTTGACTATTAAAACAGTCGCTACACCAGTTTTATTTTTTAGCCTTAACCCAAGCGTATTGCTCTAAAGTATAGGGTTTAGTGAGACTTCTTGAATGCTATCAAAATGTGTTAACGAATCTTTCACTGGTTCTTCAGTAACTTGTGTGCGTGGTTTACCGCCGTAGGCATCGCACCTTTTAGCAAACTGACAATAATCACAGGTTTTGCTACCCTCGACAACTTGAGGAAACTGCTGGTTATTTTGGTAATTTTCCAGCCAAATAGTTAACTGGCTTAATAGTTGATTAAGTTTCTTTGCTATTTGTGTATGTTGAACAGTATTGTAATTAAATTTAATATTTTGTGGTTTTCCTTCAGATTGGACAAACCAGTAAGTCATCGAAATATTTTCTGGCAAATAGTCGCTAGTTTCTGCCAATACATATAGATAAAGCCGTGTTTGCCAGTTGGATTCTAACTTGCGTTTATTGGGTGGTTTAGGATAAGTTTTCCAGTCGAGAATTTGCGCTTGTTGGTTATCTGCAATTAATAAATCATAGACAACCGTCAGCAAATAATCCTGAACTTGCAGAGTTCGGTAGTGTTCACTCTCACGGAAAGTTTGATTATCAGATGCAGGCGTTAAAATTTCTGGGGCTGCATCAGCAAAAGCTAGCATCCAGCTTTGCAGTTTAGCATCTGCTTGCAGGAAACTATCAATTGGCAGACCCATTTCTCGCTGCTGCATTAACAAGTGAAAGCGACTACCCAAAGTTTGGCGTTCTTCTTGTTCTGGATTTGAGGGCGAATTGAGTTGTTCTAGGTAAGTGTGTTGGAATTTACGCGGACAAGTTTCTAGTAAGTTAAGTTGTCCTTGAGACAGTCGCAGTAGTTGAATGGGAGTTGACAGCATTCTTCTATTTTAGCTTGAACAGCAAGAAGCCTCACACTTACCGCGAAGCGGAAGTGTTGAGACGGCAGTTGCTTTAAGTCGGCAGAGCCGCCCAACGCACTGCCTCATGAATTGCGCGTGAGTTGACGACAGTTCTGTGACCCAGATGTAAGTCGGAGTAAGGGAGGACGCAAGAAATCCACTACTGCGCTTTCTGTTGGACAGGAAGCCTATACTGACTCTCGTTGAGTCAGTGTAGGTAGTTCACAAGCAAATTCTAATCTGCAACTCACCTTTGGCAGGCTATCTGTAAAAAACAGTTATTTTTTACTGTCTTCACAGATAGTTCTCGTGTCTGCTATTTCAACTCATCCTTATCTACATCATCCTGGTTATTGGAATATTTAGTTTTTCCTTGGGACTTGATTGAGCCAAAGCTGTAGGCCATAGCTATTTTAACTATGTCAAAATATGCTGGGTGATTAGCTTTGTTAACGATCGCCAAAGAGATTGACCCTGCCACTAAGATCACTAAAAGCGGCGAAAGTGCTTCTCCCCCAGAGGAGTTACTGTTGTTTGACATGATATAATCTCCTAGTGATAAGTCTTGGGCTAATTTGCACTTAACCCAAGAAAGTTGATTAAACTTCACTACGAACCTAAAATTGCAATCTTGGTACTGATGATTGGATGAGGAATCAACTCCAAGACTCGACAATCATGGCGATCGCAAATAGACAAAACAGAGATACTGCTATCCTCACAAAGAGTATCCATAAACTTGTGGATAACAGCATCCCAGCTATTGAGGCAGCGCCAAAAACGTGAGACAATACAAGAGCGATCGCCAAACCAAGCAGCGTCAGCAGAAAATACTTGAGTCCCTGACAAAACCACTTGAATAGTAGATTTTCATCATTTTTGTGATTGATTTTCATACTTTTTGTCCTGTTTTGATTGAATCTAAGCAGCAGTTAGGGCTACCTCGACTGTCCTAAAAAAGGAGTCAATAATTGCGTTGCTTTGAGCTAGTCAACGCACGTAGTAGTCCTACCAAACCTGAATCAAGTTTGAATACCAATAACAGTGGCTTTGGTATTTACAAATGGTGAAAGTAAATTTTTAGTGAATTGCAAAGCTAATTTTGAATGAAATTAAAGTTAGGTGCTTAATGCTCGTGATGATGCTGAACTCGCACTACGCGCATCAACCCCTAAAATGCAATTCCTACAGACTTTGAATGCTTGTCTTTTTCAAAATCGATTAAGATTCCAGCCTTTGCCTTTGCCTTTACCTCACTAAGTTTGAGTAATTCAACCGTAAACTTACTAAATTATTTGAGTTACCTGCGTAAAACTCACTATAAAGGTAACTTAGTTACTTGTCAAGTAAAACTGAGAAAATTGAAGTACTGACTTAACAACGCATTTTTATCACCAGAAAATAGTTCAAGCGTCACTCTGGACACATTAACTCCTCACCTAGTGAGGTAGTATTGGAGTGTAGTTTGTCTTGATGTGAGTATGAGTGAGATTTCCGAAGACTTTCTTTTGGCTTTAGCCCAAGAACGGAGTGTGTCTAGCAGTGAGCTAGAGGTGTTGTTATATGCCGTTCAAGACAAATCGCCAAATGCGATCGCCAAAGAATTGGGTATCAGCGCCGAGGCAGTACGCAAAAGATTGAGCGAGGTTTATAAGAAATTCCAAGTTAGTGGCAGTGGCCCTGGGAAGCTCACCAAGTTACAGCAAGTTATTGAAAGTGAGTATCGTGCATCTTCAGTTACGATGAAACCCATTGTCAACAATCACCAAGATTGGGGCGAAGCACCTAGTATTCGTGATGTCTTCTATGGAAGGGAAGCAGAACTGTCTAAGCTCAAGAAGTGGATTGTTGATGATAGCTGCCGATTAGTAGCACTATTAGGCATGGGAGGAATTGGCAAAACCACTTTGTCTGTGAAGCTATCAGACGAGGTTCAGGATAATTTTGAGTACTTTATTTGGCGAAGTCTCCGCAATGCTCCACCCATCCAAGAGATGTTAGCGAACCTGATTCTATTTGTATCTGATAAGAAGGAAACCGATTTACCAAAAACTGTAGACGGTCGAGTTACACTGCTAATTAATTATTTAAGAGAGCGTCGAAGTCTTTTGGTACTGGATAATGCCGAGACGATTATGCAAGGAGGGGATGCTTGCGGCAAGGATTTCGCCTTAGCGGTGGGGCATTATAGAGAAGGATATGAGGGTTATGGCGAGTTGCTCAGACGGGTGGGAGAAGAACCTCATATTAGTTGCTTAGTGTTAACTTCTCGAGAAAAACCAAAAGAATTTGCACCTCTAGAAGGAGAAGCATCACCAGTCAGAACGCTATCATTACCTGGCTTGGGAAAAATAGAAGGACGAGAAGTTCTCAAAGATAAAGGCTTGTTTGGATCAGATCAAGAATGGGCAAAGCTAGTAAGGCATTATTCAGGCAACCCCTTGGCATTAAAACTAGTTTCTGAGCCGATTCGTGAGTTATTTGGCGGTGATATCGCTGCCTTTTTAAATGAAGGTGAGATAATTTTTGGTGACACCCGTAATTTATTAGATCAGCAGTTTGAGCGTTTGTCAGAGCTAGAGAAAGAAGTTATGTACTGGCTGGCCATTAAGCGTGAGTTTGTTTCCCTAGAGGAGTTGTTAAATGATATTGTGCGACCAATGCCAAAAAGGCGGTTACTGGAGGCTTTAGAATCGCTAAGACGGCGATCGCTAATAGAGAACAGTACTGCACTATTCACACTTCAACCTGTAGTTATGGAGTACATGACTGAGGTATTGATTGAAAAGGTTAGTCAAGAAATTACAACGGGTGAAACTGCACTATTCATGAGTCATGCTCTAATTGAAGCCACTGCGAAAGATTATATTAGAAATACTCAAATCAACTTTATACTTAAGCCAGTTTTAGATAGGTTGAAAAGTAGTTTTAGAATTCCTGCAAATATTGAGTACAAGCTAAAAGAATTTTTATTGAAACTACCAAAAAAACTTCTGCCGGAAGCAGGATATGCAGTTGGAAACGTTTTGAATCTACTTTGTCAACTACAAATTGATTTGAGCAACTATGACTTTTCTCATCTGACTGTTTGGCAAGCTTACTTACAAGATGTAAATTTGCATCATGTAAATTTTGCTGGCTCCGACTTAGCTAAATCTGTTTTTGCTGAAACCTTGGGTAGTATTTCGTCGGTGGCATTTAGCCCTGATGGAAAACTTCTGGCTATAGCAAGTGTTGATGGTAAAACTTACTTATGGCAAGTTGTAGATGGAGATGGTAAATCACTTTTGACCTTGACAGGACATATCAGCCCAGTATGGTCAGTTGCTTTTAGTCCCGATGGTCAAATGGCTAGTGGCAGTGACGACCAAACGGTGAAATTATGGGACATCCATGATGGAAAATGCCTCCAAACCTTGCAAGAGCATAGCGATCGGGTACGGTCAGTTGCCTTCAGTCCCGATGGTCAAACTTTGGCTAGTGGCAGTGAAGATCAAACGGTAAAATTATGGGATGTTCGTAATGGGAAGTGCCTCCAAACCTTGCAAGGGCATACCAATTGGGTATGGTCAGTTGCTTTTAGTCCCGATGGTCAAACTCTGGCTAGCAGCAGTGACGACCAAACGGTGAAATTATGGGATGTTCGTAATGGGAAATGCCTCCAAACCTTACAGGGTCATACTAATTGGGTGCGATCGGTTGCCTTTAGTCCCGATGGTCAAACTCTGGCTAGCGGCAGTGACGACCAAACGGTGAAGTTATGGGATATCCGTAACCAGAAGTGCCTGCAAACTTTGCAAGGGCATAGCAGCCGAGTATGGTCAGTTGCTTTTAGTCCCGATGGTCAAACTCTGGCTAGCGGCAGTGACGACCAAACGGTGAAGTTATGGGAATGGGATGTCCGTAACGCTAAGTGTCTCAAAACTTTGCAGGGGAATACTAATCGGGTATGGTCAGTCGCTTTTAGCCTTGAGGGACACATCTTGGCCAGTGGCAGTGACGACCAAACGGTGAAATTATGGGACATCCGTAATGGGAAGTGCCTCCAAACTTTGCAAGGGCATACCAATTGGGTTCGGTCAGTTGCTTTTAGTGCCGATGGTCAAACTCTGGCTAGTGGCAGTGAAGATAAAACGGTGAAGTTATGGGATGTTCGTAATGGGAAGTGCTTCCAAACTTTGTCAGGGCACACCAGTCGAGTATGGTCAGTTGCTTTCAGTCCCGATGGTCAAACTTTAGCTAGTGGCAGTGACGACCAAATAGTGAAATTATGGAATGTCTCTAATGGGAAATGCCTCCAAACTTTGTTAGGGCATACCAGTCGAGTATGGTCAGTTGCTTTTAGTCCCGATGGTCAAACTTTAGCTAGTGGCAGTGAAGATCAAACGGTGAAGTTATGGGATGTCTCTAATGGGAAGTGCCTTCAAATTTTGCAAGGGCATACTAATTGGGTATGGTCAGTTGCTTTCAGTCCTGACGGCCACACTTTAGCTAGCGCCAGTGAAGACCAAACAGTGAAATTATGGGATGTTCGTAATGGGAAATGCCTGCAAACTTTGCAAGGATATACCAATCGGGTACGGTCAGTTGCTTTTAGTCCTGATGGTCAAATTCTGGCTAGCGCCAGTGAAGACCAAACGGTGAAGTTATGGGATGTCCGTGATGGAAAGTGCCTTAAAACCTTACAAGGGCATACTCATTGGGTATGGTCAGTTGCTTTTAGTCCTAATGGTCAAACTCTGGCTAGTGGTAGCCAAGATGAAACGATTAGGCTTTGGGATGTATTGACGGGTGAGTGCCTAAAAACACTGCGATCGCCAAGACCCTACGAAGGAATGAATATCACAGGAGTTACAGGGTTAACCGCAGCGCAGTTAATGACGCTAAAAGCTTTAGGCGCGGTGGAAGATGGAGAGCAAAAATAAAAGGTAAAAGAATGAATTTTGCCTTTTTACTTCATCCTTTTACCTTTTTTATGTACCTGATGCTTATTTCATGTTAGCCCTTGCGTCCTTCACTGCGGCGAAAAAAAATAATCCTGTGAGTGGAATGCTCAATGCCAGGATAATCGCCGTGGCTGTGAAACCAAAATCTGGTCGTCCGTAACTGAGTTCAAAAATCGAACCGACAGCCGCGATCGCACTTACACAAGAACCACCCAGAAATAAACCGCTTTTTGGAGTTAAATACACAACTAGCCCCCTATTTTATTGGTTTCACCGCTTGATACGAGAAGCCATTCTTAGATAGCTCCTGGGCTAAAGTCAAGGAGTTTTCCACACGGTCTACAAATACCACGCCGTTAAGGTGATCCATCTCGTGCTGAATGCAGCGTCCTAGTAGGTCGTTAGCCTTTAATGTCCGGGGACGACCGTATTCGTCTTTATAGGCAATTTCTACGACTTCGGGGCGCTTTACGTCTAGATATACGTTGGGGATACTCAAGCATCCTTCTTGGGCTACGGAGATGT
Organism: Nostoc commune NIES-4072; assembly: GCF_003113895.1. Taxonomy (NCBI): domain Bacteria; kingdom Bacillati; phylum Cyanobacteriota; class Cyanophyceae; order Nostocales; family Nostocaceae; genus Nostoc; species Nostoc commune. The sequence continues at coordinate 5,503,460 of NZ_BDUD01000001.1, forward strand.
CGCGGCTTACTTGTTTAATGGTGGGGTTAATTAGCACCAAGGGCTGATTAGCTGCATTCTCTGGTTCCAGGTCGATGACAATTAGTTGTTTGTGAATTCCCACTTGGGGTGCAGCCAAACCAATGCCATCTTTGCTATACATAGTTTGCAACATTTCGCGCACTACTTGGCGGAGTTCGTCATCTATTTTTGCAACTCGCTTTGCAGCTTGACGTAGGACGCGATCGCCTAAATAATGAAGCTCCAAAGGTGGATTTTTTAACTTTTTTTTCTCTACAGCAATTTCAGAAGGCATGAGTCTTTATGGCTAGATGGTGAAAATTCCTACTACTTCAATTCTATAAGACTCATATTTGATTTTTGAAATACATGTAGGGGAGCCAGTTTTTTGCGGAGGTTCCCGACGCTCGATAGGGTAGCGCAAAGCCAACTCTTGGAGACGCTGCGCGTAGCTTGCTTCCACGTTCGCGTAGCGTTCCGCTCTTAAGTGGTACGGCAAAGCTTCTCTACGAGAGGCTGCGCCAACGCTTAGAGCGACTGTGCGTAGCGTCTGACTTGCTCTAAGCAAACGCGAGTGTGTCTTTTAGAGAAAATGACTAAATAAAAAATATAGCCAAAAATCTTTAGTCTACTTTAGTAGACTTTAGCTGAAAGCCAAAGAACTTTAGTTCCAGGCGGGTGAGGAAGCCAAAAGTTGATTGCAACTAGGATTCCTATACAAAATTTTTCTTAGTAAAAAAACTTCTTCAATCTATTTTTTATTGATGAAAACCCATGTTTAGCAATATTTTCTTGCATCCTCACCACATTCATTGACTAAATATAATAAAGACTTAAAACGAAGACCAACTATTTGTTCATAGAGGGGGTTAATTTTACACAAAGGTGGAATTTGGAATAGAATCCGACCGAAAACTGTAACAGTTCTTTCAAAAGGGCAATTTGAGGGAATTACTTTGCACAATAGTTTGGCTAGATGATAATCACGTATTTCTATAGACTCAAGTTGATATCGGATCTGACTTAATAAGTTATTATCCAAATTGGCTTTAGTTAAGAAGTTCATAATTTAAAATTCCTTCAATCAATCTTGTTTGTTCCTTTAAAGTTACACCTCCCCTCAGATAGTAAACATCGTAAAATTACCAAATTATTTTCTCCCTTTTTTAAAGTCGGTTATAAAAACAGTAAAATTGCTTAGAAAGGAAAACAGGTAGCCAATTGTTATCAATAACTGTGGGAGCGACAGTGAGTCTATCTATAGGGAATGGCACAAGGGCAAGGTAAATCGGCGAGACAGCAGGAGCAAAGAGGTAGAAATGTATAAAAGCTGATGTATTGGCAAACTTTGCACTATTGATTATAAATAGTGATGTTATTGACACAAATACGTAAAAGCTTAACTTAGCGTGTTGACGCTAAGTTCATTCAAATTTTGAGGTGATGTGTGTTTAAATCTCTTACGAAACTTGACTATCTGCTCAAAGAAACTTTTCTCGGTTTACTGCGGGGAGGTTGGATGAATTGGGCAGCTGTAAGTACTGTTACGGTTTTACTCTTTTTATTCGGCTTGAGTTTGCAAACCTCTTGGCAAGTTGAAAAACTCCTCTATCAGTTTGGTAGTCAACTAGAAGTTTCAGTTTATCTCGAACCGGATACGCAAGTCGAAACCATTGAGGCACTAATCGCAACAATGCCAGAGGTGGCGGCGATACAAAGTATTACCAAAGAGCAGGCTTGGACTAAGTTAGTTAAGGAAATGAGAATTTCTGATATTGAGGGAGCTACGCAGCAGCTAGGTGACAATCCTTTAGTTGATGAGATGAAGGTAAAAGCGCGTAATTCTCAAGTTGTACCAACTTTAGCAACGCAATTGGCTAAATTGCCGGGAGTTGATACGGTGCAGTATGTGGATGAAGCAGTTAAACGCATTGCCCAATTGCATCAAGGTCTGAACTGGATTACTTTAACAATTACGATTATTCTGACTTTAACTGCGATCGCAGTAAATACTACGACAATTCGGCTGATTGTCATGGCGCGACGCCAGGAAATTGAAATTATGCAACTAGTGGGAGCAACCAGAGCTTGGATTTACCTCCCATTTATTTTACAAGGGATTACCTTCGGTTTGGTTGGTGGTGCGATCGCTTGGAGTTTCATTTCTGTGATTCAACAGTTTCTCGGTAAGTTGCTAGCCAATCAACCTGAATTTATTCAAGCTATCACCAACGGGGTGCAACTCACTCCAGCCCAAATTTTACTATTACCTCTAATTCTCTTAAGTTTCGGTGCAGCTGTAGGATTAATGGGAAGCTTATTCGCTGTCCGACGTTTTGCCAAAGGTTAATCATTAATCATTGGACATTGCAAAGGACAAATGACTAATGACTAATGACAAAAACTTATGAAATCACAATGGGAATGTTTTCTGCAAAATCTCGGTGTATGGGAAGGTTCATTTACTAACTTTTCTCCCGAAGGTACACTTCTGAACGATACTCCTAGCCATCTTTCTCTAGAAGGTTTAAACAATAACCAGACAGTGCGCTTAACTTTGTGCCGTTCGGGGCGAGATGATTTAGTCAAAGAATATAGTTCAGTGGGAGGGGGTCTACTGTTTTTTGAAAATGGTTCATTTTCTGAAGGTTTAATTCAACTAGGGCCATTTTCAGAATTCGGTGCAGAACTCGCTTTTGTTCATGAAAATCGCCGCTTACGCCTAGTGCAACTGTTTGCTCAGACTGGTAATCTAACTAGACTAGTTCTAATTCGAGAGCATCTGGCTGGAACCCCAGCAACAGAACGTCCACCTTTGCAGATAAATGACTTGTTGGGAGAATGGCAAGGACAAGCAGTAACAATATATCGAGATTTGCGATCGCCTGATATTTACTCTACAACTTTGAAAATACAACTTGATGATACTGGGCGATTAATTCAAAGTACCTCTTTTGGGGAACGTACAATTACCTCAACTGCTACTATCAAAGGTTCCATCGTTCTTTTTGACCAAGATCCCCAAAAGCAAGTACAAGTATTATTGTTACCTGATGGCGCTTCTGCAACTTCTCCTTTAAAGGTGCAATTACGTCAACCATTATTCTTGGAAGCGGGTTGGTTAATTCAGTCAAACCTGCGCCAGAGGATGATTCGCAGCTATAACGATAAAGGCGAATGGGCTAGTTTGACATTAGTTACTGAAGAAAAAGTGTAAGGGATTTGAGAGTGCGATCGCTTATTTCCGGTAATTTAGAGTAAATCTTCTTTAGATAACTGGGCTAGTTCTAACCTTAAAATCTTGATTGCGATGAATAGGAATTGACAGAATTTTATCTAATTCAAAGTTTTGAAAGATATGATGACTGTCAGTAATTCTTCGCAAAACCCAACCTTTTTGCTCTACAATCTTACAAAATCGAAAACTTAGCCTTCCTAATTTGTAAACAGTATGAGCAATAACAATTTTTGGCGAACTGCTTACCAGTTATTTAAACCAGAGGAACCTTTAGCGACACCTGAAGGCTTGAAAAGTTTTTACGTCCAGAGAGATAACAGTCCGGTGGATAAGCTTATTAGCTTGCTAGAAATGGAAGATGACCCAGCCAAATTTTTACTAGCTGGTCATCGAGGTGGGGGTAAAACTACTGAACTGCGACGATTAGAACAAAAATTAGCTGATAAGTACGCAGTAGTTTGGATTGATACACAAACATCTTTAGACAGATATAATATAGGTCATGCGGAAGTTGTAGTTTTAATTGGCTTACAAATTGCACGTCAAGTTATTCAATCTAATTGGCTTTTTAAAAAGGATAAATTATTACAAGCTCTCTTGGAGAGCTTAAAAAGCGTGGTTTATCTAGAAAAAGGAAGTCAAACCGAAAGTTTGGGAATGCCAGAATTTATAGAAAAGGCAGGAATAATTCTCAAACGTGGTTTAACCACAGAAGTCACAAAAACTCTCAATGTCCGTCCTTTGCTGAGTGAAATTATCACCATAGTCAATAATATTATCGAAGCTGCGGAAAAAGAACAAAAGCAAAAATTATTAATTATTGTTGATGGCTTAGATAGACATGACCAAATAACAGCTTTGGAAATGTTTTCTAGCTCTTTGTTAATAGAATTAAACTGTCATATTATCTATTCTATTCCCATTTCGCTGCGATACTCTCCCAGTTTCCGTCAGCCAATGGAAACCTTTCAAAAATGTTTGGATTTAAATAATCCTCCTGTTTTTGATTGTGATGATAACTTACGTCCAACTCATAACCCTAATCACAAAGGTCGTGAAATTCTAATTAATGTCATTAACAAACGGATTATCAGTTTAGGCGATAGCCACAAAGGTTTATTTAATCCTGATGCGCTGGAATTAATTTGCAAAAAAAGTGGCGGAGTGATGCGAGATTTAGTCCGATTAGCACGCACTACCTGTGAAATTGGATTGCGGAATAAATTGACTCTTATAACTTTAAAAACAGCAGAAGAGGCAGTACGAGAAGTGCGTAAGGAATATAACTTAAATGATTACCACTACCCTGAGCTTGATTTAATTCATCGGACTGGAAAATTAACAACCAAGGCACATAGCTTGCCAAGTAAGGGTGAATTTATTATTTGTGACGAACTTTTACAAAATAAATTAGTTTTAGGTTATTATAACTCAATGCAAGAGTCTTGGTTTGATATTAATCCTATTTTAATAGAAGATTTAGAACGTTGGCAAACTGCTAATAATCATATTTAAGTATGTGAATTTTCACAATAGATTACTAATTATACGCTGGTGTTGTGTATGCTTTTCCAAGATAGCTACTCTCTCAGTGAAGCTGACAAAGCAGAATTAAATAAATTAGTCAGCGTATTAGAAATTTCTAGTAATACGACAATTATCTTTGCTATTGCACCAGAGAGTAGTCCTCAGCATCCAGTTGTGAGACAGCTACAAGAATCTTTAGCAACCAGCGATGAAAAATTTACATTTGATAAGTTTTTTTATAGTCAAAATTCCTTCCATAATTTTCTGTATAGCCTAGATGATCATCAGCAGCGCAATTTAGAAGCCGGACGCAGGTTGGTAATGGCATTTGGAATTGACCAATTACCGACACCGCGCTTGGTGAAAGAAATGAAGCAGTTAAATTTAGGAAGAGAAGAGCTATTTGGTAGAAATTTAATCCTGATTTTGTGGCTAAATAATGCAGGTTTTTTAGATGAGTTTCGTCATCGTGCGCCAGATTTTTGGGATTGGCGAGAAAAAATAGTGGAATTTGAAACGCGAAATCCTTTACTTTATCCCTATTTAGAGTGGCTGATTGCGGAAAATTCTTATCTAAAAATGAGCGGCGTGATGCAGGTAAATCGCCAAGTTGATATTTTTCTCGACCAAATTTATGTTTCTCTACAAGCACAATGGCGACAACAAGTAACAGATACTTCTGAACGCAGTCAACGCGAACTTGAGATGCTGACTGTACGGCAAGTTCAAAGTAGTAGTAGATTGAAAGAGATGGGTTTTGGTAGTGATGATTGGGATGAACCTTACGATTACGAACCGCTACCAAAAGAACTAATATCAGCATCAGTTTCCAGCACTAAAACGGTTACACAAAAGGTAGATTTAGCTGATGCTGTGCGGGATAACTTATATAGTGTCATTTTAGGCGCTCCTGGTGCGGGTAAAACTACCCTGCTGCGTTATTTAGCACTACATTTTGCGATCGCAAAAAGAGATAATTTAGAAACAGTCATTGTTGATAATGATGCAGTTGAGGATAATCAGAAGAAAGAGTTAGGTAAAACTGTGTTACCTATTTTCTTTCGGATTGCTGATTACGCAGAAAAATTAAAACAACAACCTGAGTTAACTTTACTTGAATATCTGCGTCAGTTTTACCGCCAGTGGGAAGTTCATTTTCAAGCAGAGGGAGAAATAGAAACCGAGGTGGCGGGGTTGCTGTTGGATGCTATGCGTCAAGGAAAGTGCTTGATGCTACTCGATGGCTTAGATGAGGTATTTGACCAAGAAAGCCGCAAACAGATTGTAGAACGTATTAACAAATTTGTTGATGAGTTCCCTAGCAACAAATTTGTGATTACCAGCCGTATTGCTGGCTACCGTGATGTGCAACTCAGCAGTCGGTTTGCAGAGTTTACTATCGAAGATATGGACAGCATACAGGTAGAGCGGTTCTTGTATCGCTGGTGTCGAACAGTTGAAAAAGCACAGCAGCCAGATGCTAGCGAGGAGCAATGGCTAAAAAAAGGTACGGAACAAGCACAGGACATTTTACTGGCTATTCAAGGTAATCCAGGTGTAGAGCGATTGACAGCAAATCCCTTGTTGTTAACTATCTTGGCATTAATTCACCGCAATGGCGATCAGCTACCTAACCGACGAGTCAAGCTGTATGAGTTGGCGGTGCAAACTTTGACAGAAGATTGGCAACTAAGTAAGAAGTTGCCTGATGCACCAAGGGTAGTTTTAAAAGAAACTGAGGTAGTGGAACTTTTAGCACCCCTGGCGTACTGGATGCACGAGGAGAAGCCTTCCGGTTTGGTAACGCAAAGGGAAGTGGAGGAAAAATTAGCAGAAAAGCTGGCGGAATTCAACGATACCGAACCGGAATCAGACTCCGTGCGTCAAGCCGTAGGGGAGTTTTTGCGGAAGGTGCGGGAAACAACAGGTTTATTTGTGGAACGAATACCTGGTTTTTATGGCTTTATGCACCTGACCTTTGAAGAGTATTTTGCCGCGCGTTATATTGCGGATAAAGAACAAAGTGAAATTCTGGAACTAATTCAAAAACATTTGAACGAGCCGCGTTGGAATGAACCGCTTTTACTGGCTTTGGGGTATTACGGGAGTCATTTTTCAACGCAATTTAAGAAGTTAGCCGAGAAATTGTTTATTAATTTAGACAAATATCAACCTGTGCTGCAACATGGGGAAATAAAAATTACTGCATCTAATAATGATACAACTATTATTTATTCAAAGGAGGATGAATCAGGAAATAATTTAAATAAATTAGAATTTAAGCTTAGAGATTTGCTGTTTGCAGGACAGGTAATTGCTGAAATTGAAATTAATAATATCGTTATTCGCAAAAAACCAATTTCAAAGTTAGTTATTACCTATCTTGGCATAGATAGGGATTATGAGGATGATATTACTAAGCAACTACTGAGGCTGCTACGCAAAATTGAAATATTTTATCAAAAAGGTGAAGTCATAAATTTATTGAAAGAAGCAGCTAATGACTTAACGTTGTCTGAAGAAATTCGGATTAAAGCAAAAACTGCTATTCTTTATGTTGCTTGCGGCGAATCAACAGGATTGGTTGATTGCGTAACAGAAATTGCCAACCAATTAGAGCCTTTATTGTTTTGCGAGATGAGGGATTTGGTTCAAGAACTGGGTGATGAAATGACACCTGTTCTTGAAAATATTCATAATAAAAGTTGTCAAACAGCATTAAACTTTCTTATAGCTATCTCTTATCTTCGCAAAGATAAGTATGATAAAGCAATAGAAATGTTTGAATTGATAACTGATAAATTAGATAGCAATTTAAGTGTTTATATTGCCTGGTGTTATGCTATCTGTTATCAAGAAAAAAAAGTATTTGAACAAGCATTTTCTTATTATCAAGAATGTTCTGAAAAGCTTGACCAATATAATATTGGATCATCTGCGTTTATAAGATTTTGGGAAAATCGAGGTATTTGTCATAGATTACATGGCAAGTTTGAGCAAGCTTTAAATTATTTTCAGCAAATGCTGAGTATTAGCAAAGAAATTAATAAACTTCAAAATGAATCATTAGCTTTATATCACATAGGTAGAACTTATCAAGAATGGGGTAAATATGAGCAATCCATCAATTATTATCAACAAAGCCGCGACCTTTATCAAGAATTAGGCAAAGATAAAAATGTAGCTAATCAGTGGTACTGGCTAGGGATTT
>NZ_BDUD01000001.1:5511952-5512980 GCF_003113895.1 Nostoc commune NIES-4072
CAAGCCATTGAGTGTGCAAATCAACACTTAGCCATCCGTCAGCAGTTGGATGACCAAGTTAATATTGCTGGTGCTTATCGGCAATTAGGATGGATTTATCAAGAATGGGGTAAATCCGAGCAAGCCATCAATTACTTTCAACAAAGCCGCGACCTTTATCAACAATTAGGCAAAGATAAATATGTAGCTAATCTGTGGTACTGGCTAGGGTATTGCTATCGAGAATGGGGTAAATACGAAGAAGCTATTGAGTGTCAAAATCAAGACTTAGGCATCCATCAGCAGTTGGATGACCAAGTTAATATTGCACTAGCTTTCTTTCGATTAGGAAGGATTTATCAAGATTGGGGTAAATTCGAGCAAGCCATCAATTACTTTCAACAAAGCCGCGACCTTTATCAACAATTAGGCAAAGATAAATATGTAGCTGATCAGTGGTATTGGCTAGGGGTTTGCTATCGAGAATGGGGTAAATACGAACAAGCTATTGAGTGTACAAATCAACACTTAGCCATCCGCCAGCAGTTGGATGACCAAGTTAATATTGCTGCTGCTTATCGGCAATTAGGAAAGATTTATCAAGAATGGGGTAAATATGAGCAAGCCATCAATTACTTTCAACAAAGCCGCGACCTTTATCAAGAATTAGGCAAAGATAAAGATGTAGCTAATCTATTGAAATGGTTAGGAAATTGCTATCGAGAATGGGGTAAATACGAACAAGCTATTGAGTGTGCAAATCAACACTTAGCCATTTATCAGCAGTTGGATGACAAAGTTAATATTGCTGATGCTTATTTTCAAATAGGAAGGATTTATAAAGATTGGGGTAAATTCGAGCAAGCCATCAATTACTTTCAACAAAGCCGCGACCTTTATCAAGAATTAGGCAAAGATAAAGATGTAGCTAATCTGTGGAACTGGCTAGGGAATTGCTATCGAGAATGGGGTAAATACGAACAAGCTGTTGAGTGTGAAAATCAAGATTTAGCCATCCGTCAGCAGTTGGATGACCAAGTTAATATTGC
>NZ_BDUD01000001.1:5814515-5969511 GCF_003113895.1 Nostoc commune NIES-4072
GAGATATCGCAAAGAAGTTGAGATTTATGCCAGTCGAGGTGAAATTTCTAATATTGGACGCAAAATATTAGATGCCCTACGTCACAATTTGGGATTGCTTCCTGAAGAAGTTGCTGCAATTGAAACTGAAGTTTTAAAACCCTATCGTGAATATCAACAAAATTTACAGGAATATGAACAAGCATTAATTGATGCGGTAGAGCATGAACAGGATTTAACTGATTATACTCGTCAAGAATTGCGACGTTATCAGGAAATTTTGAAACTTAGAAATGAAGATGTAGCATCAATTGAAACTAGGGTTACTCAGCAAAGAACAACAGCCCAATTCCCAGGTATGGCTTTAGGGTCAAATCAGGCTCAAAAAATATCTCATCATAAAGATGTAACACCTATCAAACCAAAAAAGGAAGCCTTCTCAGCAAGTCAACCTGAAATTCTTGAAGCGAGCACAACTCAACCTCAACCTTCAAAAATACTTGAGCCAAAGCGTCAGTACAAATTACCGCTACTGATTGGGAGCGGGGGATTATTTGCTGCTGTTGCTATTTGGCTAATGAGTTTTTCCAATTCGCCTATTTCCGATCCGGCGATATATCAGCAGGTGACTTTGAGTGGCTTAATTCTGAACAATCAAGGAAAAGTTGTTACTGTCTCTGCTGGAGAGAAGCTTAATGCATTTGTTAATTATTTCTACAATTGCCCTACGTGTCAATCAAGCAGTATAAATCAAATTATTGTGGGGATTGCTGGTGAAGATAAAGCCCAAGCCTGTATTTACAATGGCGGTATAAAAGATTCAGGTTCAGCCAAATTTACTCTAACTGCACCAAATCAACCCGGAACCTACTACATTCGCTTTCGTTATGCTCAGGCAAATAAATGTAATGATGCTTTGGGTTGGTGGAGAGTAGGTGATGAGCCACCAGTAGAAGCTAATATTGGATTGATTAAAGTTAAGTAGCTAAAATAGGTTTTTTATAGTCCAACTTTAACCAATACCTGCCATTTATAAATATGATTTTGTACTAATTAAATCTTAATTTGGAAGCTTTACTTAATAGCGATGCCTACGGCGGTAAACTACGCAGTTACTCATTCTGATATTTCCAAATAGCGATCGCACCCAGTTTTTAATTTATAACAACTCGATAAACTCATCAAAAAAGCCAAAATTCACAACATATCTGGATTTTCCCCCAGTTCTCTTAATCTAGCTGCTAAACGAGCCACCTGTGCAGCAGCCGCTTCTGCTTCTGCAACTGCGGCTTGTGCTTGTGCAACAGCAATTTCCGCCTGCGTGACTGCGGCTTGTGTTTGTGCAGCAGCTGCTTCTTCTGGTAACAAAACTAAATTGCCAGCCACATCGTAAAACCGCAACCATACCGCCGTTTCTCTATCTATTGTTCCCTCACTTGTCCCCAACCATAAACCTAAACGCTTACACCATAGCCACCCGCGTTCATTTGGGAGCAAAGGCTGATACTGCTGATTATCATCTAAATGCCACCCCTGCAAAGAATTCGGGTCAAAGGGGTCATAGACAAAATAATCTGAGGTACGGAAAGTTTGTTCGTAAAGGTTTTTCTTAATACCCTTATCTATTCCTGCTGTAGATGGTGACATTAATTCTACGATTACATCAGGATAACGACCATTTTCTTCCCAGACTACCCAACCTTGTCTAGGATTATTACCGTCAACATTCAGCACTGCAAAAAAATCTGGGCCTCGGAAATCGCGGTTACGAACCTGGGTGCTGCTGTAGTAAATAAACATATTGCCCCCGGTGAAGAAATCATTGCGGTCAGCAAAAAACTGCTGCAATGACCGAATCAGGACATTCATCGCAATACGGTGTCGATTTGATTCCAAGGGTTCACCATCATCAAAAATTAAATCTGTGGGGGGCATGGGGGGTTCCCAATCCACAATGGCTGCTGGATTTTTCTCAGTAGTCATGAGCGATCGCCTTTCTCAGAAAGCCTTAGATTTCTATCATAATCTGCCGAGAGCTTGCCGAAGTAAGGCGTACAGATTACAAATGGTTATAAATTATTCTTCATGGAATCTCAAAAATCAGGCATAGCTTGACCAATCCCAATTGATCGCAATAATGCCAAAACAAATCAACTGGGATTGCCGTGATGATTCGCTATGATGAGCGATCGCTTCATTAACACAAATACAAACATTAACAATCCTTAATAATATTATCTATTAAGGATTGTTAAGAGAAGCAAAAACTGCTCACAAACGTGATTGTTTCTTAAAAATCATCGAGAAACTGACTAAGGCGACTGATTACGGGGTCAACCTCTTGAGGAGGGGTAGCAACAGTATAAGAAGTATTATTTACTACTTCTAATTGAGTTGGAGACTGAATAAATGATCGCTCATTGACTATAAGCGCCAGTTGTGCAACTTGTTGAGAAAGTTGCAATAGATGATGTTCCATTGCCTCCAAACGATTAGATCCCTTGGCCAAAAAACGTTCCTCAAGTCCAGCCACTTGACGTTGCAGTTCACCGATTTGCTGTTCAATTGGTGCTTTTGCTGCTGTTTGTGGAGCAGGTTGTACAGATTCCGGTACACATAAAGATTGCCACAAGGCTTCTTTACAGAGGTCACTGAAAGTCTTGTCTGGTTGTTTTTCCAAATAACTTTCTACTTGCGCTAACAAGCTTTCATCAGCAAGCTCTGGGTTGAACGTGACGGATTTAACTACCTTTTTTGACCATTGGAACATCAGCTTTATGCCCTAGCAGCGCGATTGGAGGATAATTGTGCCTCTCCATAAATATACTGCCCCAAAGCATTCGCCTGTCGTGAAGGTGCTGCTAAATGAGCATTAATCTTTGCCTCTTTGAGCAGACGTTGAACGTCGTCCCAGAAGAACTCACCACCCCCGCCAGTCAGAATCACATCGGTGACACGTTCTGGCAACCAGGCTAGCACACGGCTACAGATTTCACGCGAAAACATCTCCGTGAGGTTGGGAAGAAAATCGTCTAGGTTGGTGGGCTTACTAGCGCCTTTAGGACGGTAAAAGCGTTCACCTCTGGGTTTGTTTACAGCAGAAATCAGAGCTAGAGATTGACTATCTGCTCCCTCAATTTCGGCGGACACCAATTCATAAAACTTGTTCATACCGAAGTCTTCGCTCTTAGAAGCACCTCTGGCAAAACGGAAGTTATCTACCATCAAAAGATCGACGGTTTGATGTCCAATATCAACGATCGCCACCGATATTTTTGTAAAATCGGGACTGTTAGGATTTTTCTTCGGTTGAGCTTCAGACCACAGCAGACTACCGTAGCCTTCTGGCATTACCCATACCTTACTGACGTTGAGCGATATAGATTCGCCTCGGAAGTTCAACACATGAGGCCCGCCTACTTGGCTAATCAACTGGGCTTTTTCCTTTTCAAATTGCTCTAAGGAAAGAAAAGGTAGACCTAGTACAACTGAGATATCATCTCTAAGTTTGAAGTAGCCAGCACTTGCTAAGACTTTTACCAGTGCAGCCTCGACCTTAGATTGGCCGACTCCTAGATTCGCCCCAAAATCGGCTGCTAGCTGACCAACAGCATATCCATTTCCTTGATACTCTAGCCACAAATCCATTAAGGGGTCAGTAGCCCTGGCTTCAAAAACACCACCGCGTACTTGTTCAATTGACATCTGCTTGACGTTGGCAGGTACGAACACCACATTACCGGGTTCACGACTCACACAAGTTTTTGTGGAAGTTCTGCCTAAATCAACGCTGAGAATAGTTTTCCCTGGAACACCGCCTGTTTTGGGAGGAGTATTATTAACAGCATTGATGGGAGTCGATGCTGATACTCTATTCATCGGTATAGCAGCAGCATTGATGGGGGTAGCGGCGGAAGGTTGGTCTGTCATGAAAGCTCCTAGTTCAAACTTAACTGTAAAAAGTTGTCATGCTCATCTTACAAAAATGCAAGCAACCAGAAATTCTAGGTTGCGTCAAGTGTAGCTAGAAATACGCCAAAAATTAATTTTGGTGATACCTCCGATAAGCTCATGCCTTCGCACATCTAGTATTATTTGGCATAGTGTAGGCGAATTTTGGCCAGATGTAACCCCTGCTTTCACTACTTTCAAACCAAAAGCGTCCGTGTTTCATCTTCTAGTACGTCTTAACTGGCGCTTGAATATCCAAAAAACAAATACTAGAACCAAACCGCCAAGTACGATTTTGGACACAGGAGCAAGGTACTTGTCCACAAGTTCATACTGACTACCTAATGCGTATCCTGAGTATGTTAGCAAACCTACCCAAGCAGCGCTACCTAATGTTGTGTAAAACAAGAATGGTAGCAACGGCATATTGCTGATACCTGCGGGAACGGAAATCAAGGTGCGGATTCCTGGCACAAGGCGACCAATTAATACTGCTTTTCTACCTTGTTGGTCAAACCATTGTTTGGCCTTAGTAATATCTTTACTGGATATAGCCAGCCATTTGCCATACTTGTCAGCCCAAGCTTTCAAACGGGTTTCGCCCAAAAACTTACCTGGATAATACCAAATAAGTGCGCCTAATACAGAACCCAAAAGTCCTGCGAAAAAAACACCAATGATATTCAGCTTTGCCCCCCCTGGTTGATATGGACTTGCTGTAAATCCAGCCAGTGGCATAATCAATTCTGAAGGAATGGGGGGAAAAAGGTTCTCTAGGAACATTAGTAGGGCGATTCCCCAATAGCCAAAATAGTTGATAGTATTAGTTATCCATTCAAGCATTGAGTCAATTCCTAAAATTGCGGTACTATTCTTGTGACTAAGATTCCGCTTTAGCTTTTAAAAAAGCTAATTATCCTGCTTCCTAAAGTCCAGATAATTCGGCTGCACAAAAAGTTGGCATTACAATGAAGAAACAGGTAAAACAAATGGAAGCTAGGAGGCTGTTTCATTAATTGCGGAGTTTATAGAAATTCGGAAGTAGCTCTACTACAGGGCGGAAATCAAGCTACCATTTTAAAACTTGCAAAAGCCTTGATATACAAAACTTTTGAATTTTAATTTTTGACACTTCGACTCCTTTCGACTGCGCTCAAGATAAGCCGCTCAGTGTTAACTTTTGACTTCCGCCTTGCGGTACTAGCCCTTGAAATTGAGCGAGAAATTGCTCATTACAAATCTGACAAAATCAATCAAATCAATCATCAGATTTTATTTTCTAATTTTTTAGATCCCCCTTAGTCAGTTTTTTTTTTAAGGACTAGGGAGGATCTAAATATTTGATGGCAAATTTAAAAACATATTCTGAGGTTTTGTTCTGAGGTTATGAGGTTATGCCTGTGGGAGAGCAGGGAGAAAATTTTATTTTGTCCCCCTTATCCCCCTCATCCCCCTCATCCCCTCTGCTAGGCTGTCGGGGTCAATGATTGTACTCTTGGTTCCGATTGCCAGTCTAATGGATTCAAAACTCGATCTTCCAGCGCCATCTGCTCAATCAAACTTGCCAGTCTCAGAGCTTTGAGAGCTTGTTCACCACCTACTGAGGGTTGATTGCCACCGTGTACACAGTTGACAAAATGTTCTAATTCTGCACTTAAGGGTTGAATATTGCTGGTGTAGACTTTTTCAATTACACCATCTTGCCTGTAAAGTACTTGTCGGTGGTCGCTGAGAGAATTGGCAGTCGTTTGTCGGTGAATTAAAATTTCATTCTTGAGAAAATCTGCCTCAGTGAATGAATTTTTGCAATGGGCGACAATCCGGCGAATTTTTCGGTGGGTAACTTTACTGGCGGTCAGAGTAGCAACAATACCATTGGCAAACCCCAAGGTGGCAGTTACGTAATCTAAATAACCAGAGTCTAGGGCGCGAGTACCGCTAGCAGTCAATTTCGTAACTGGGGAAGCAGCTAATTCTAAAAGTAGGTCGATGTCATGGATCATTAAATCCAGCACAACCGAAACATCGTTTGCCCGATCTGAGTAAGGACTCATTCTGTGGGCTTCTAGCGCCAGCAATTCTTCAGTTTTAAGCACTTGGCTTAGTTCTTTAAAAGCCGGGTTAAAACGCTCAATATGACCCACTTGCAGGATACACCCAGACTCAGCTGCGGCATTTACTAGGGACTCTGCCTCAGAAATACTGGCTGCGATCGGTTTTTCAATCAAAACATGAATTCCCGCTAACAGACAGTTGATACCCACAGCATAGTGCAGACGAGTGGGAACAGCTACACAAACTGCATCTACAAGAGGTAGCAGATCACAGTAATCTTCAAAAAAACGCACCTTGTACTTGCTGGCAGTTTCTAGCCCTCGCTCAACATTAATATCTGCCACTCCGACTAGTTCAACATCTTTCATTGAACTCAGCACGCGAGCGTGATGTTGTCCCATATTACCCACTCCAATCACGCCTATGCGGATCGGTCGTGGCTGGTTACGCTGTGTATATAGATTCGGTTCTGCCACTGACATGCTATCTTGCACTATTATTCTCTCCTCAACCACCAAATTTAGAGACGCTACGGCCGTTGGCGTTTATACTCGAAAGCCAGTTACGATCCGTCTAAAACCATCCAGATGGTAACATAGAGCCTATGTTTATGAAGAATTTCAAAGTTTATCATCGGTTCCCGTAATCCAAATATCTTTTGTATAGATAGTTCGGGTTTGTTTTGGATTTTGCACTTTTTACAATAAATATATGTCTTTTTGTTAACTTTAAAACATTCAGTAAGACTTAAGTGTAAATTCTTCAAATTTCTAAGGAGCCGCTTTCTCTGCTCTGACTTAACTTGATTGTTGCACTTAGGCGATTAATTACCCGGGATCAATTGCTAATTGATACTACTAAAATTACAAAATCAGGAAAAAGTAACACGTATGCTTTTTGAAAGAAAAATGCTATTGAAAATTATCGCTCTGAATTAATTGAAAAGATTTTTGTATGATTATTTGCAGCATCCGTCCTAGACACATACTTCTGCAAAGAAGCAAACTACCCATAGCGTGTGGTAGAGAAAATATTACACTGTTTTTTGAGAAAAACTAGTATCGCAAGGCGGAAGTCAAAAGTCACGCATAATTGTATTCAGAGCTTCTTGCGCCATTTGAAATGGTATGTTTATTTACGCCGTACTGCACTACTGTAGATTGTTTCTTGAAAATATCGGTGCGGCGTTGTTTGCCATCACTCACAGGGTTGAGAAGTGGCTTTGGCATTACTTCCTGACCAAAAATGTTGAGGTGTATTTGGCGATTTAAAATCCAAAATTTGCAACCGAGATGAAAGCTGTAATTCTATTATCTGGGGGATTAGACTCTTCCACAATTTTATACAAAGCTAAGGCTGATGGCTGTGAATGTCATGCTATTTCCTTTGATTATCAGCAGCGACATCGACGAGAGTTACAGTCAGCCCTGACTGTTGCTCAAAAAGCTGCGATCGCAAAACATCAGGTAGTTAATTTTGATTTACGGCAATGGGGTGGTTCAGCACTTACCGATGATGCCATTGATTTACCCCAAGAGCGATCGCTGGATGAAATGTCTCAAAATATTCCTGTCACTTATGTCCCGGCTCGTAATACCATCTTTTTAAGCTTTGCTCTTGGTTATGCAGAAGCGATCGCGGCTGAACGTGTCTATATCGGCATCAATGCTTTAGATTACTCAGGATATCCTGACTGTCGCCCCGATTATATCCAGGCAATGCAGGAAGTTTTTCGTCTGGGAACCAAACAAGGGCGTGAGGGACAACCAATAAATATTGTTACACCCCTAATCAACATGAAAAAAACTGAAATCATCCAACTAGGGAACGAATTGGGAGTTCCTTGGGAGCTAACTTGGTCTTGCTATGCCGGTGATGATGTCGCCTGTGGTGTATGTGATTCTTGTCGCTTGCGGCTAGCAGCTTTTGCTGAATTGGAACTCGTTGATCCAGTGGAATATGCTTCTTGAGTTAGGAGTGAGGAATTAGGAGTTAAAATCCAATCCAGTTCAGTTAAGCCCCAAATCCAATGCAAGAGACGTTACATTGCAACGTCTCTACATACCTAAAATTAATACCAAAAATCCTTAACCCAAGCGTATTGAGTTAAAATTCATGACTCCAAACCCCACTCCTGTACAAACGCGATTAATCGCGTCTCAACTCCTAACTCTCAACTCCTAACTCTTCTAACCGTTGCAGTTGAATTTGATGCAGGCGTGGGCCAACAATTGATACAATAGTGAATTCGAGATTTTGATACCGGAAAGTTTCGCCTTTGACAGGCATTTTCTGTAACTGATACAGCAAAAAGCCGCCTAGTGTTTGGTATTCTCTTGTCAAGGGCAAATTGAGATGCAAAACTTCGTTGAGGTCTTCGAGATTGATCTGGGCTTGTACTAAAAATTTATCCTTATCTAACATCTGAATCATCAAGTCGTCACTGCTTTCAGATTCGCTGGCGTCGCCAATGATTTCGGCAATGACATCTTTGATTGTCACTAGTCCCACAGTAGAGCCGAATTCATTCACTACCATGACCATAGCTGGTTTCTCTTGCTGCATCATTGGCAAAAGCTCACTCAGGGACGTGTGTTCGGGAACAAAGCGGGCGGGACGCATCCAAGATTGGATTTGTGTCTCTAAACTGAGATTTCCTACAGCTAAAGGTTGTGCCAAATCTTTAAAATAAACAATGCCGCGAACATCGTCTAATGATTCACCAATCACGGGATAGCGAGAGTAACCAGTAGCAGCCATTTCCTTGAGTAATGCCTGAAAAGTAGCATCTTTTGGCAGCGTGATAATACTGGTGCGCGGTATCATCACATCTTGGGCCATAACATCTCCAAACTCAAAGACATTATTGAGCAACTCTCGCTCCGCACGCTGTAAACCAGTAGACCCCCATTCTGTAGAGATAATCAGTTGCAATTCTTCGGGAGTCACAGGTGGCCTCCAGCCTTGACCTGTGTATTGAATGCCAAAAATCCGCAATAAAAAACGAGTTGATTGGTTGAGAATCCAGATGAAGGGGCCAAAAAAACGCACGATCGCTTTTACCGAAGGCCCCAAAAACCTAGCTAGCTGTTCTGAGTACAGCATGGCTAAGGATTTGGGACATAATTCTCCGATCACAATTTGTAGATAGGCAATCAAGAAAAAGGCAATGGGAATTGATAGGGAATGAGCCAAGAAGGTAATCATCCCACTGGGTAAAGGCCACGATCTTAACCATGCATTAACCAGCACAACAATCGTACTTTCGCCAATCCATCCCAATGCCAAACTGGAGAGGGTAATACCTAACTGAGTGGTAGATAATAGTCGATCAATACTACGTTGTAGCATTTCGACTGCGATCGCTGGAACATCCCCAGCCTTAACTAGCTGGTGAATACGCGATCGCCGCACGCTCACCATCGAAAATTCCGCCGTCACAAAAAAGGCATTTATGGCAATCAGCAGTAGCACTGACAATAACCGTAGCGCCACGTCTGTCCAAATTAAATTAGGAAAACCAATCACCACCAAAGCTCGTGTAAAACTCACGCCCTCCATTTAGGGGGATTGGGAATAGGGAATAGGGAATAGGGAGTGGGGAGTAAGGAGGGAGATGAGGGAACAAGGAGAATAACCATGCCCAATGCCCAATGCCCAATGCCCAATGCCCAATACCCAATGCCCAATACCCAATCTACCTTTCTACAGGAATATTCAATGCCTCTAGCTTTAATTCTTGAGCGGGATAATCAGTAAGAGCAAGTGATATTTTCTTGACATCATCAAGTAAAGCTGTGGGAATGCTCACTGTACCTGTAAATGCTGGCCCATTTGCAGGCAATTCTGTTGGTAAACCCTCTGTACTAGCACTTAGGGTTCGTCCTTTATCATCGGTAACATCTAAAAAACTATACAGGAAGCGGACAGAATCTTTACCTTTGTTCTGCATTTTCACTTTCAGTAGCAAATCACCACCAGAGTAGCGGACAGATTGTACAGACATGGTTACGCCCTCACTCAAGGCTGTAACTGGAAAACCTGGCTGGAGTTTTTCTTCAACTACTGCTGGGGGTTTTTCCTCTGGTTTCTGCTTACTGCTATTGGTTTCTTCATCATCGTCCTCTAGCTTTTCTGATTTAGCTGCCTTGGTCTTACCCTCAATTCGCGCTTTGACAATTTTCAGAATTTCGTCCTCTTTTAATAGCACTAGACCTCCCTGTTGGGAGCTATTTGCCTTATTACTGGCAAATTTGGTTGTAGGACGCCCATCTGGTGTATTTACGCCTTTAAGTGCTGAACTACCTAGTTCAAACCCCAAAAGGGCACTCACAGAACCTGCTCCCATCATCAGGATTAACAAAACCAAAGTAAGAAGTACAGTAGAATTTATTTTCATCGCTGACAAGCTATCACAATAGAATGCTGGTCTATTTAAGAATAGTGAAGCTTTTGACCTCAATCCTTAAAGGAACTTAATCAATATTAGTCTGCACTATTTTATGATTAAATTATGTAGTATAAAAATCTGATAAGCTATTGTCGAGTATTCACAGGTGTAAATGTGTGCTATAATTATAAAATTGGCTAAACTCAGTGCATGAGGTATTTTCTTCAGTCTAAAATTAGCAAATCGGGTTGACCTAAGAGTTGAAGTAATTTACTCTTATGAACTCGAAAGCGAACAACATAAGCGCCTTTGGCCGATTGGGGAGGCAACGAACTCATAATTCGTCTTCAGGCTGGTTCGATTCCAGCAGGGCGCACTGAATGATCAAAAAGCAGTAATAGAGGGATAAAGGGCATGGGGCATGGGGCATTGGGCATTGGTCAATAATTAATAGTTATTCTCCCCCTGCTCCCTCATCCCCCACTCCCCACTCCCCACTCCCCACTCCCCAATATTACCGAGGTGGTAAAGTTTCAAACCTAAATTCAGTACCCACTTTGAGTTTGTTGCTATTGAAACGCGGAGACATCATTAGTGATGTGTCATAAGGATTTGGTAAATCAGGAGTGCGAATGTATGGATCATTGCCAACTTGCTGAGTCAGGACATCATGATATAAAGTGTTAAGCAATTGAGCGTCGCGGGCAATTTCATTTTCTGGGAAGGAACCACCGAAACTGGAACCAGATCCTAGAAATGAGTCTAGTTGGCGCTTGAGGCTACCATTTTCGTAGAAATTGCGATCGTGACGAAAATAAGCTCGCTCAAAGGCATCATTTGTAGTTTCAGTTTTGGGGGTTTCCGTTTGGGCAGATGCAACAGAGGGAAAAGCAATACCAGTAGCAACCAGTACCAATAAACCACCAAAGGTTTTAAATTTTATACCCACGTTCCTAACTCCTCAATTTTTGGGCAATCTTAATTTATGCTTAATTTCAGAACTCTGATGAGTTCAACCTTTGGTGTAGCACAACTTTTAATGTTTTGTAATGACGTATCCTACTGAAACTTTTACCCACTCAGATATTTGGGCAACTACTGCTGATTTAACTATTTTGCGCCACAAGCTACTAGATTTATTTTGCCAACTTGCTTATCAAGAAGGTGATTTTTTGCTCTCTTCTGGTCTGCGTAGTTCTTATTATGTCAACAAGACACAAGTAACACTCCATCCTCAAGGCGCTTTGGCAGTCGGACGTTTACTGTTTCCTTTGCTACCTGTAGATACACAAGCTGTAGGTGGTTTAACAATGGGGGCTGATCCAATTGTGACAGCAGTTAGTATAGTTTCTGTTTATGAAAACCGACCCATACCAGCGCTAATTATTCGCAAGGAAGCCAAGGGTTATGGAACGAGAGCTTATATAGAAGGCCCCAATTTACCAGAAGGTGCAAAAGTAGTAGTCTTGGAAGATGTGGTGACAACCGGGCAATCTGCTTTAAAAGCAGTTGAGCGTCTTAAAGATGCAGGTTATACCGTAAATCAAATAATTTCACTGGTAGACCGACAGCAAGGTGGAGGTGAGTTGTACCAGTCAGCTGGGTTGAAGTTTGAAACTTTGTTTTCGATTCAAGAAGTTCAGGAACGCTACCAACAACTTGCGAAATAATAAGTGTCGCTTGCCGAATTGTTTGACAATTTGACATATTTGTGTAGTTGAAAATATTACTCTTAAAGCCCTAATAAGGGTTTTATTATTTTATCCCAAATTGTGGGTTCTTACCCCAACGGTGTCTGAAACTAGATTGTCTAGCTTTGGAACTATGCAAAAAGAAGGTTGGTTATCAGGAGTATATTTTCTCGCAGATGCCTTGCGGACAGCAATTGTAGCGATACATCAATTACCACAGATACCGGAAACGTTATGGTTGAGGCTTTTGGGTAGGGGAAACTTGCAGTCGCAGGCAATTATCGAGTTGCAAACGATTAAATCATCCATACCAAAAAGCAACCCTGGAATTAGTTTACAACTTGCGCGAAAACTTGAGAGTAAATCAAGAATTAGAAGCAGATGATAGGCAGCTAGTTATGCGATTAGAACCACTTTATCAAAATCTTCAACTTCCCGCGCATCGTTGATTCGTACTACCCAACCATTAAACAATTCCTGAACCGTCACGATGGAAATCGCTACCTCTGCTCCCACCTCTGCAACTTGACGGCTCACTTGTGGATGTCGTTCTAATAACAGCGACACATGATCTGTATCTAACAGCCAAAGGCTCATACAGTGCTATTTATATCTAACTCGCGCTCAGTACGCAGTTCCTGAGACAGATCCGCAAACTCTTCATCTCCCTCAAACATCCCAATAAAATCTGTCCAGGGATTATTTGCCACTTCTAGGGTCAGCACCTCAATATTTGCCAGTCTAGCTTTAATTTGCTCCTGTACGGCTGCGATCACATCTGAACGGTTTTCAGCTTTAGCTGTACAATTAGGTAACTCTGGAACTGATGCGATAAAAAGTCCCGACTGAGCCTGTTCAACCAGAATATGAAGAGACAGCCTATTAAAACTTGTGACGGCTAGAAGATTCATAAGTACTGGTACTAGGTTCTCCTTCCCCATCATAATGCCTGTGTCAGCCGAAATTTTTTCCCTTGATATTTTCATCAGCTCGCGTTTCTTCAATTTTAATAACAGTCTCTGGCAAATCAGCATTTAAAATCCGTTCACTCAAATTTGCTAAAACCGCTTGTCGTAAATTTCACATAAGAGGTTTAAGTTGTGTCATTTGAACTTGAAGATATTCTGGAGGATGGTCGTTCAATTTGTCCTTTCCTTTACTTCCAAAAGCTTTAGGACATGACGCACTCCAGTAGATCACCAATGGGCTGAATTACCGTACACAATCGGCAACTCAAATTCTTATGTATACTTAAAGCCAGCAGCGGGATTTGAACTCGCGACCTTCCGATTACAAGTCGGATGCACTACCACTGTGCTATGCTGGCAATTTTTTTGATTACTCTCAAGTAGCAACCACAATTTATTATTGTACCATAATCCATTTATTTGTCTAGCTGTAATTGCTAAAAATATCTCCCTGTTCCGAAATTAGGCTAGAAGACCAGAGATTTTGGCAATATCGCTGCTTTTGTGTATCTAACCCAAGTTGCTAGTTACTCTTATGGGCGATCGCTTTGGGACAGTAAAGCAATAAAATGCCCTCCAAGAAGAGAAAATTAGGAGGGCTAAATGCTAAACGAAATAATTTCCATATATGCTATCATAGACGACCTGTTAAAGGCGATTGGGCATAATGAAGATTGTCGTCGAGAGATGAATGACGCAGAAATTATTACAACGGCAATAACATCGGCGATGTTCTTTAATGGTAATCATAGTAAGGCTTGTACCTATATGAAAGAACATAAGTTGATATCTAATATGTTAGAAAAGTCACGATTTAACCGGAGATTACACAGTGTCTCAATGTTAATCAACGACTTGTTTCATCAAGTGGGAATGGCACTGAAGGAAATTAGTGATTCCACTGAATATCTTTTAGACTCGTTCCCAGTGCCCATCTGCGATAACATCCGTATCTTTAATGTAAAAATAATACAGTCGGCGCAGTATAGAGGTTACATCGCATCGAAAAAACGATATTTTTACGGGGTTCGAGTTCAGTTATTAACAACCAAAAATGGTATTCCTGTCGAATTTGTGTTTATGCCTGGTAGTGCCAACGATGTACGTGCTTTAAATGCCTTACCCTTGAATCTACCACCTGGTAGTGAAATTTATGGTGATTCAGCTTACACCGACTACACGATTGAGGATGACTTGGAACAAACAAGTCACATTTCTTTAAAAGTCATGAGGAAAAAGAACTCCAAGCGTCAAGACCAGCCTTGGAATCAATATATTAAACAACATACTCGGCATTATATCGAAACTGTGTTTAGTAGTATCACTTGTGTTTTTCCAAAATCAATACATGCAGTCACTTATCAAGGGTTTTTACTTAAGCTACAAGCATTCATTTTTTCTTTTACTCTTCAACAAGCTTTTATTGAATAAGTAATTTATACAACTAATAGGCATTTAAGTAGCTGAATGCTGGCAACAATGGCATCGGCACGTTGGCGCTAGGCACCAACTTTGTTGTACGCGATCGCATGAATTGAGTGATAACAAGTGCATATCAGTCGATAACCAGCAACTTGGGTTATCTAGATGGTTGAGTTGGCGTTGCAATTGTAGTGATTGCGATCGCTGATAAAGTTGGTAAATTAATATTCATACCAAAAGCTAATAACTTAAATCCTGGGCTGAACCCAAAAATATCTGTTCAGTTCTAAAACTGTATTTTCTTGGCACAGCTGAATCAAGGAACAGAAATATATAATTATTTTTTACAGATTACAAGCATGGCAGCATTGCTCGGACGAGATTTATTAAGTCTAGCGGACATCAGTCCTACGGAACTTCAAGAACTCCTGCAATTGGCAACTCAACTTAAATCACAACAGTTGAAGTTGCAATGTAATAAAGTTTTGGGGTTGTTGTTCTCCAAAGCTTCTACTCGCACGCGGGTAAGTTTTACTGTGGCGATGTACCAACTGGGTGGACAGGTTATTGATCTCAACCCTAATGTCACTCAAGTTAGTCGCGGGGAACCTTTGCAGGATACGGCGCGGGTGTTAGAACGATATCTGGATATTTTGGCAATTCGCACTTTTGCACAGCAAGATTTAGAAACTTTTGCTCACTATGCCAAGATTCCGGTAATTAATGCGCTTACCGATGCAGAACATCCTTGTCAGGTATTAGCCGATTTATTGACGATTCAAGAAACCTTTAACAGCCTTGCTGGGTTAACTTTAACCTACGTGGGTGATGGAAATAATATGGCTAATTCTCTGATGTTGGGCTGTGCTTTGGTAGGGATGAATGTCAGAATTGCTACCCCTAGCGGATATGAGCCAGATTCTAAGATTGTAGAACAAGCAAGAGCGATCGCTAACAACAAAACGGAAGTCCTCGTCACTCATGATCCAGAATTAGCAGCTAAGGGTTCTGCTGTACTTTATACTGATGTTTGGGCGAGTATGGGGCAAGAAGCAGAGGCAGACAATCGAATGCCAATTTTCCAGCCTTATCAAATTTCGGAGCAGTTATTGAGCCTTGCACAACCAGAGGCAATTGTTTTACACTGCTTACCAGCCCATCGTGGTGAAGAAATTACCGAAGCTGTTATTGAAGGTTCTCAATCACGAGTTTGGGAACAGGCGGAAAATCGCTTGCACGCTCAAAAAGCTTTGCTTGCGAGTATTTTAGGGGCAGAATGAAAAGAGTTAGGAGACGCGATTGATCGCGTCTGTACAAAAGCTAAGAGTCAGAATAGCGAGTGTGCAGCTGGCTCTTGACTACTTAATTTGTAAAAAATCTAAAATAAATCGGTAAAAGAAAAGATAATTATTTTTCTTTTGCCTTTCATATTTTTACTTTTCTCTTGTTATAGGGAGTTTTTTGTAGTACTAATGTTCTAGAGACATTTATAATTACTTCCCAGAAATTTATGGAACGTTTAACAGAAGCTCAACAAGAACTTTACGAATGGTTGGCAGAATACATCCGATCGCACCAGCATTCGCCTTCAATTCGGCAAATGATGCAAGCGATGAACTTGAAGTCACCAGCACCAATTCAAAGCCGTTTAGAACATTTACGGACTAAAGGATATATAGAATGGACTGAAGGACAAGCGCGAACGATTCGGATTTTGCGTCCTGTGAAGCAAGGTGTACCAATTTTGGGGACGATCGCTGCTGGTGGTTTAATAGAACCGTTTACTGATGCTGTAGATCATTTAGACTTTTCTAATTTCGATTTACCTCCCCAAACTTATGCTTTGCGGGTAGCTGGCGATAGCATGATTGAAGATTTAATTACTGATGGCGATGTGGTATTTCTGCGTCCAGTAGCAGAACCAAATCATTTAAAAAATGGTACTATCGTTGCCGCCAGAGTCGATGGATTTGGTACCACATTAAAACGTTTTTATCGCCAAGGCGATCGCGTTACTCTCAAACCAGCAAATCCTAAGTACAATCCCATTGAAGTCATGGCTCAACAAGTACAGGTGCAAGGTTCTCTCATTGGTGTTTGGCGTGGTTACAACTGAATTGGGGAATGGGGCATGGGGCATGGGGCATGGGGGAGAATAACTCTGAACTCCTCACTCAGCACAACACCCAATGCCTAACACCCAATGCCCAATACCCAATACCCAATGCCCAATGCCCAATGCCCATTTACTTAAAATATGTACCTGACGAAAAATCCAGTGCAGCAACTGCCCACTTTCCGGTTGAAATTACCATTTGCAAGGGAAATTTTGGGCAGTTATTACACGCAACCATTACCAGGATGCCCAAGAATGCCTCCGTCTCTGCAATTGCGGCAATATCAGCGCCAAGCGATCGCTAGCTGGTTTACCAACAATGGCAGAGGGACGCTGAAAATGGCTACTGGTAGTGGTAAAACGATTACCGCACTAGCGATCGCTTGTGAATTGTATCAGCAGATTAATTTACAAGTTTTGGTGGTGGTATGTCCCTACCGCCATCTTGTTACCCAATGGGCGCGAGAATGCGAAAAATTTAATTTGCAACCCATTTTAGCCTTTGAGAATTTACGCACTTGGCAAAGTCAACTTTCTACCCAAATTTATAATCTGCGTTCTGGTTCTCAACGATTTGTCACGGTGATTACTACGAACTCCACTTTAATTGGAGATGGGTTTCAGTCTCAACTCAAATATTTTCCCGCCAAAACTTTAATTATTGGGGATGAGGCGCATAATCTAGGCGCACCCAAGTTAGAGGAAAGTTTACCGCGTAGCGTTGGGTTGAGACTAGCTTTATCTGCCACACCGGAAAGATATTTTGATGATTTTGGTACGCAATCTCTATTTGATTATTTTGGCCCAGTTCTCCAACCAGAGTTTACATTGAGGGATGCGATCGCTCAAGGTGCTTTGGTACATTATCTCTATTATCCGGTGTTGGTAGAGTTAACTGAAGCAGAAAGTATTGCCTATTTAAAGTTAACTAAAAGAATTGGGCGATCGCTACTTTATCGAGATCGAGAAAATGGCGAAGTAGGATTTGAAGACAATGAAGACTTAAAGCCGTTGTTGATGCAAAGAGCAAGATTAATTGGTGCAGCAAAAAATAAATTAACCGCCTTGCATGAATTAATGACAACTCGCCGCGAAACTAGCCACACACTTTTTTATTGTAGTGATGGTTCCCAAGAAGCGGGACAACGTTCATCTCTACGCCAACTTAAAGCTGTTGCTAAAATTCTGGGTGTGGATTTGGGGTATAAGGTAAGTACCTATACCGCTCAAACAACTTTACAAGAAAGGGAAATATTGCGCCATCAATTTGAAAGTGGAGAGTTGCAGGGTTTGGTGGCAATTCGTTGTTTAGATGAAGGTGTTGATATTCCGGCAATTAAAACTGCGGTGATTTTGTCAAGTTCTGGTAATCCCCGCCAGTTTATTCAGCGACGGGGGCGAGTTTTACGTCCTCATCCTGCTAAAGAACGCGCAACAATATTTGACATGATTGTTTTACCGCCAGATTTGGATAGAGAAACGATAGAAGTTGAGCGTAATTTGTTGAAAAAGGAATTACGGCGTTTTGTGGAATTTGCTGATTTGGCTGATAACGCTGGTGAAGCAAGAATGAAGTTACTTGATTTACAAAAGCGATATGGTTTATTAGATATTTGATGAGCAATTGTAAAATTTTTTAAGTTTAGAAAAAAGAAGCATTAAGTATGAAATAATAAAATTATGTTGATCATAATGGGATGTAAGTAATTCTAAAAATTTTACTTACATCCCATTATGATCTAAATCATTAATATGAATAATAGCAGAAAACGATAAAACAATAAAGTGTTTTTTTAAAGAAAATTAGGTTTTTAAAGATAACGCAAACAGTGGCTTTACGGAGGCTATTCTAGCACTAGAGAAAGTTAAAATGTAGAAAAACTATATTTAAAAATCCGATATGTCACAAGAGGCGAATATCGATGATGTTCAAGAGCCAATTACCACCGCACCACTGGAAGTACGGCAAATTATTGAGCGAGTATGGAAGCTGGAAAAAGGCAGGCTAGATAAGAAGATTAACAGCCATATAAATGATAATATTTTAGACATTATTAAGGAAGAGGTGCGATGAAGCTGACTTCAATCAAGCTCTGCAACTTTCGCTCCTTTTATGGTACGACACCAGAGATGATCATCGCTGGTGGAGATGCTCAAAACACGACAATCATTCATGGTAATAATGGTTCTGGTAAAACTAGCTTGCTGAATGCCTTTACGTGGGTATTGTATGATAAATTTAGTGCGGCATTTGCATCGATAGAGCAGTTAGTGAATAAGCGTGCGATCGCAGAAACTCAAAAAGGTCAAGCTGT
This sequence comes from Nostoc commune NIES-4072, assembly GCF_003113895.1. Classification (NCBI taxonomy): domain Bacteria; kingdom Bacillati; phylum Cyanobacteriota; class Cyanophyceae; order Nostocales; family Nostocaceae; genus Nostoc; species Nostoc commune. The sequence goes on from NZ_BDUD01000001.1 coordinate 5,833,403, forward strand.
AGAATGTTGGGTAGAGATTGGCTGGGAACATGAAGGTAAACGCTATCGAGTTAAACGCGCCTGTCGGGGTTATAAAAACGAAGGAGATTTTGACGCTGGCAAAACTCAATTAACTATGTGGGTTGGTGCGGATGATGGCAAATGGAATATACCAACTCAGCAGCCAGACGATATAATTAATCAAATTTTACCCGCTACTTTACATCAATATTTTTTCTTTGACGGCGAGCGAATTGAAGAAATAGTCCGTTCTGATAAAAAAGCTGAAATTGCTGAAGCTACAAAAATCTTCTTGGGTGTGGAAGTAATCAACCGTTCTATTAGACATTTGGGAGATGCTAAAAAAACTCTAGAAAATGAGTTAAAAGCTATTGGTGATTCTGAAACTAAGCAACTATTACGACAGCAAGAAAAGATAGAACGCGAACGTGAACGCATTACCAAACGGCAAATTGAAATTAGAGAAGAGTTAGAATATCAACAAACCTTCAAAAAAGAGACAAGTAACCGTTTGCGAGAACTGAGTGCTGCTAAGGAATTGCAAGAAAGATGGCAGGATTTAGAATTACAGAAAGCAGCAAATCAAGAAGAATATAAAAAAAACAAAGAAGCGCTTAAAAAAGTTATTTCCGCGCGGGGTTATACCGTTTTACTGTCAGAAACTACATCCCAGTTCCGAGAAATTATAAATGATTTGAAGCAGAGAGGCGAGTTAAAATCAGGAATTTCACGAGAATTTGTGAATGATTTACTCAATTCTCAGCGCTGTATTTGTGGCGCAGAATTACACGCAGGTAATCATTCTCATAGTCATGTGAGTACCTGGTTAAATAAAGCCGGTTCTTCGGCGGTGGAAGAAACTGCAATTCGCATGAGCGCACAAGTAGATGAAATTGATAAGCAAGCCATAGGTTTTTGGGAAGAAGTTGATAGAGAACAATCCAGAACTAATCAATTAAGGCAAAGCATATCTCAAATTGAAGGAGACTTAGACAATATTCAAGAACGGTTGCGAAAAGATGCTAATGAAGAAATTAGCAGTTTACAAAAACGCTTAGATGAAATAGAAAGTAAAATTGATGAGTTAAATCGAGAACAGGGTGCAAATCAGCAGCAAATTGCTCAACTCACAACTGAGATTGAAGGTTTGAATAAACAAATTGCAAAGCAAAAGCTGAATGAAGACAAGCAAACTTTAGCACAGCGACGAATTAACGCCACTCAAGATGCAATCGAACGGTTAACAGAAGTTAGAAATCGTCAAGAACAACAATTTCGCCTGCAACTAGAAAAGCGAGTACAAGAAATATTCATGGATATTTCTGTAACTCCATACATTCCTAGAATTAGTGAAAAATATGAACTGACATTAGTAGAAAATACTACAGGTGTGGAAGCTCCAGTTGCAGCATCCACGGGGGAGAATCAAATTCTCAGTTTATCCTTTATTGCCAGCATCATTGACAAAGTAAGGGAATGGAGTGAGAAGCGGAAAATGATGATGATTCCCGATAGTAGCACTTTCCCAATTGTAATGGATTCACCCTTTGGTAGTTTGGATGAGAATTCGCGGCGACACATTGCGAAGACAATTCCCCAATTAGCGAATCAGTTGATAGTTTTAGTTACTAAAACTCAGTGGCGGGGTGAAGTTGAAGCAGAGATGACAGAAAGAATTGGGAAAGAATATGTGCTTACGTATTATTCTTCTAAGCCTGATTGCGAACAAGATTATATTAAGTTGGGTGACGAAAGATATCCTTTAGTGAAACAAAGTCCGAATGAGTTTGAGTATACGGAAATTATCGCAGTTGAACGGAATAGGTAATTACTCACCCAGAGACGCAGAGGCGCAAAGGTTTTTTCTTGGTTACATTTGAGAAAAAGAGAGGAATAAAGTTATGGTTGCGAGTCCAGACAAAAATTATATGTCTCCCCAAAAATATCTGGAATGGGAAGAACGCCAAGAAATTAAATATGAATATATTGATGGTGAAGTTTTCGCCATGACTGGGGGTACTCTTCCTCATACAACTATTGCTTTAAACTTAGCTTCAGCGTTAAAAATTCATCTAAGGGGAAGTGAGTGTCTTCCCTTTATGGCGGATGCGAAAGTAGGTGTATCTGAGAAGGGGCCTTTTCATTATCCTGATGTTGTGGTGAGTTGCGATGAACGGGACAAACAAGCTATTCAATTTCTGCAATATCCTTGTTTAATTGTTGAAGTTCTGTCCCCAAGTACGGAAGCTTACGATAGAGGTACAAAATTTACGCGGTATCGTCGCATTCAGACTTTGCAAGAATACGTCCTCATTGATGCTGAAAAAATTGGTTTAGATTGCTTCCGATTAAATGATAGAGGACTCTGGGAGTTACATCCTTACGAAGCAGAGGATGAGGTTTATTTAACCAGCGTTAATTTCCGCTTTCCGATATCTTTGGTGTATGAAAATGTTCAGTTTCCTATTTAAGTTAGGATTATCCTCGATTCATTATTAGGGATTTTATGAGTATTAAAACTGAAGCAACTATTGAAGATTTGTACCACTTACCTGACAATTGTAAAGCAGAGATTGTCAATGGAAAATTGGTGCTAATGTCTCCAACTGGATTTTTGCCAGGACGTGCAAGTGGTGAAATTTATGCAAGTCTACGGGATTATGAACGTCTGACAAAAAGTGGTTACGCTTTGCCTGATAATGTCGGTTTTATTGTCAATCTCCCTAATCGTCGTTCTTTAAGTCCTGATGCTGCGTTTTATACTGGCAAACCTACAGGTGGGAAGTTTGTTAATGGTGCGCCTATATTTGCTGCTGAGGTAAGAAGCGAAAATGATTACGGTGATAAAGCTGAGAAAGACATGGCTGCTAAACGCCGTGATTATTTTGCATCTGGTACTTTGGTAGTTTGGGATGTAGATGTACTTAAAGAGGAAGTTATTAGAGTATATCGTGCTAGTAATCCTGAAGAACCGGAAGTGTATCGCCGTGGGGAGGTGGCTGAAGCTGAACCCGCAGTACCAGGATGGACTATGTTGGTGGATAATTTGTTTGTTTAGCGATCGCCTACATACTAGTATAAAATAATGCGCTAATAATTACTATCACTTCCAACTTTCGGTTAAAATAGCAACAATGTAGATATTAAAACAATGGCGGAAACTGGCAGAATCAGGGTTGCTAAAGATAAGGCTGAGTTGGTGAAGGATTTAACATCTTCAGATGGTGGAACAGGGCCTTTTAATACTTTTGCTGATGTGATTGTGTTTGCAGCAGCTTTGGGTGCAAAGCATAAAAAACGCGTGCCTTTGGGAGAGATTTCTAAAAGGGAACCATCGCCAATTAGGATAGAGTATTTTGCCTCAATGGGAAATGATATTTTAATAAAATTATTAGCAATTAATGAAACTAAAGATATTAAAACACTATCTCTTAATGAAGAAGAATATGAAAGACAACGTAATCATATATTTGAAGAGTACGCTAATGGTGGATTGGAAATATTACAAAATGAGTTGCGTGGGTCAGTAGATTATGCAGAGCGAATTTTATTATTTCTCAGTTATGAGCGAACTAATACGGAGCAACAAGACGAGGAATTTGATCTCACCAAATTCCTCTCTTGAATTAGGGTATCTTCAATAGGAAGGGTTTTCCATCCATCCTAGTTTATCTTTAAGCGCCTTGACTGCACCACTTACTGCGTTGGCATTAGTGTATAGTTTATAACGCTTATCCGGATTTTTAGGATTAGGATCTATCCTAATTAAATTATTTTCCCAAATTGGATTACTTCTTGTCCAATCTATCTGTGCAAGTTGGGAAACTTTTACATCATCAAAATAATTGCTGTCTTTGTTGTAAGTGAAGTATAGCAATCGACCTAAAACTTCCAGACCAGCACTCACTCCCAGTATACATTCATCTTTAAATTTTCTTAGTTCAGCAATAGTCAAATCAGCTACCTTTGTCTCAGAAATATATTTTGTGTTACTGCATTCAAAGAAAAACTTATTGAGACAACTAGCTAGAGCATTAGATGAAATCTCCACATCATAGTCTTGAAGTTCAGAATCAGGATTCTTTGTAAAAGCACAACTCACAGCCCTTGTTATGTAGTTATTTGTGTAAATAAATTTCTTTTGAATACGTGGAGAATCTTGAATTTTATCTGTTTTGTCGTAAAAAATATTGACTTGTTTTACTAATTTTTTAGTAATACCAACACGACCTTCAACTTCACCAAATGATAATAGCAATGCTTTACCTAACGGTTTAGTTTGAGCCATATCTCCAAAATCTTTTCTACACTGGTCAATATCGTCTTCTAAGACCAGCGTGATAGGAAAATCATTATCACTAATTAAGGAACTTTCCTCACTTTCAATTAACTTTTGAATAGCAGTCTTACGATGTTGTCCATCTGTAATCTCTAATTTAACATCACGAGGAATTACAACTATACAAATACCTCTGCCTAATTCGAGAATTGTTATTTTATCTGCGGGTACATTTGCTGTCAGCGTCCCCAAAATCCAGGGTTTTCCTTTTCGGGCTTGTTCGATAATATAATTTTTGATCTCCTCAGCATGACCTGGGACTTCTGGGCGTTGTTTACCTAATTCAGGATCATCGTCCTTAGCAGGCTTTGCTACTAAAAGTGCTGGAAAGTCCTTAGCTGGTATATTAATTTGTAGCATTTTCCGCTTTCCCTGGCGAAAAATTAGTCCTGGATAGCAGGAATCTCGATAATGGTCTTCAAAGAACGGCGCAACCAAGGTACTAAACTTAGCTTTGATCTCTGGCGAAACACTATTATTACTATCCTGGTTTGTTTGAGCCATATAAATATTTATACCAATTGGCAGATGTTAGCAAATATGATACGCAACCCTTATGGGCTGTAGCATCGGTAAAAACCACACTAAAAAATCCCTACTTAACTTGACTAGTTCAGGATATGTGGAAGTCCTACCGCTTTCGGTTCAACAAACTCGCCATCAAAACTTATAGTTTTATCTTCCACAGTCCTAGCATCCGCCAAAGCTTTACGCAGTTCAGCACGTTCCATCTGTTCCTGAACTCCACCCAGGATATAAACCAATAACTTTGCTGCTAAATCTCTTCCAGCAACCTGCACTCGCTTTTTATTCGGGTCATATAAAACCCCATACCAGAGAGATTGGGGATATTCCATACCACTAAAACCACCTTGCTGGTCAAACTTTCGCAGTTTCTTAAAAATATCTTCTAAAGAAAAACCTTTTTTAAAAACCAAAATTCCCAAAGCTTGCGCTAATGCAACTTGAGCAACTGGACGGAAAAGCATATTTCCTTCACCTCCATCCCTCTCAAAGCTGAAGCGCCGTAAAGCTGGTGTATCCTCGTGTTCTAAAATTTTATAACTAGAAAGACTAGCCAAAGAATCAAATAGCTTTTTAAATTCCTCAATTCCCTGCTCAATTTCTTCATCCTCTGGACGCATGGGAATTAGACCTTTCTCCAAGGGTTTCCAGTGAGGGAACTTTTGAGCCAAATATCGCTCAGACATATCTTGCAGAGCTTGCAAAGTCGTCAAAACTGTAGAATTGGAGGCTACTGTTGCACTATTCCAATTAACGCGGGGATTGCGTTCTTGTCGTTGTTCTAATAGTGGATGTGTAACTGCAATTTTTCTAGCAACGATCGCAAAACCATCATCTTCATTCAACTGTGTTAGCTGACCTTTAGTTAAGGGTGCAGCCATCAGGTTGACATGAACAAAAATCGATCTCACCCTCCGCCTCGCCTCGGTGCGAGTTTCCCCAGCCGCTACCGCACAGATGAACTCAATACCAATTTTTTCCTTGGGTAAATTTTGCAAGTAAGCAAGGTCTACTTGGTACTTTTCTATCAAATCATTGACTGTAATAAAACTGTCATCAGCACCTTTATCCTTTTTATAGCGCTGGAGTTTGCGAGTTTTGATTAACTCCATCAACCCCTGAACCCCCATTAATCGGTGTTGACCATCCAGTGCATAAATAGTTACATTATCCTCAGAAATATTTAGCAGACCTACTTTAGCGTCTTTATCTAGAGGTATAAAATCAGTCGTAGACTTGGTGGCGCGTCCTTCACTATCCCACTCAGCAGCTTTAGGATTATCCGCCCACGGTTGATTAATTACTACTAGCACCGGTGGAAACTTATGGTTGTGTCGAGCCGCTAAATACTGGACTAGCGGCGCTTGACGTGACCAATCAAGGGGACGCTGTTGAATTTCATCAATGCTATCCGCGTCAATCTCGACATTATCAGTCTCAGGATTATACTTTTTTTGAAACAGAGGTAAGCCAGAGGCGAAGTGAACCCGACCTGCAAACCATTCCAAGGTAACAGAGCTAACATAAGCCTCCGTACCACCCATCTCGGTTTTTTGTACGAGAATCTGATCTTTTCTCCCTAAAAACTTCTCCAGGAGTAAAGCTAGTACCTGTTTTTCCTTGTTTTCCCGTTCCAGGTATTCTCTAGCGATGTCAGCAGTTGAGTCAGAGTCTTTCATGTTGTTAATTTTTAAAAACTAGAGAATATAAAGCAGTTTACATTGTCTAAAGTATTAGGTAAGAAGATTTCTTTTTTAAAAATTCTTAAAAAATGCTATTCTAAAAAGCTGATCGTCAAACAACTAATAACTGCAACTTTCAGTTATTGCGGTTATATATAATACAGGTAAAATCTCAAAAAAGTCCGCCTACGCGGGCTTTGTTTGTGTGCCAGTAAATTTCGTTCTGAAGGGCGTTTAGTTGGTCGTTTATATAAAAAAATATTTGTTTAGGTAGGAGGAGAGAAATGGCTACAGCACAACAACCAGAGAATAAAGGTCAGGAGACACGTACTGTAGCAGATTTAGTGGAAGATATCCAAGCTCTCACCACTGAAATTCAAGAGTTGTACTGTTTAGATGAAATACCTTGGGTTGTCGGTTACTCAGGTGGTAAAGATAGCTCATGTGTACTGCAATTGGTTTGGAATGCGATCGCAGCCCTACCACCCGAAAAGCGAACTAAAACAATATACGTTATCACCACAGACACACTGGTAGAAAATCCTATCGTTGCTGCTTGGGTACGTAATTCTTTAAAACAGATGAAATCTGAAGCTCAAGCGCAAGAATTACCATTTGAACCCCATTTGCTACAACCAGATTTTAAAGAAACATTCTGGGTAGGTTTGATTGGTAAAGGTTATCCAGCACCCAGAGGAAAATTTCGTTGGTGTACAGAACGCCTCAAAATTAATCCTTCTAACCGCTTTATCCGTGATGTGATTCGAGCGAGTGGAGAAGCGATTGTTGTGCTGGGTACTCGCAAAGCTGAAAGCACAAAACGTGCTAGCCGAATGAAGAAATTGGAAGCTCAACGAGTCCGCGATCGCCTCAGTCCTAATATGAACTTGCCAAATTCTTTAGTTTATAGCCCTATTGAAGACTGGCAAAATGATGAAGTCTGGATTTATCTCATGCAGTGGGAAAACCCTTGGGGGTACAGCAATAAAGATTTATTCTCCATGTATCGAGGTGCTTCTGCTGATAATGAATGTCCTTTAGTTGTCGATACATCTACCCCTAGTTGTGGTAGCTCTCGTTTTGGTTGCTGGGTTTGCACGCTGGTTAGTCAAGATAAATCGCTTGCAGCGATGATTCAAAATGACGAAGAGAAAGAGTGGATGCAACCTTTACTTGATTTCCGTAAAGAATTGGATGCTGAAGAAACACGTGATAAAAGAGATTTCCGACGTAGAAATGGTGGTGTCCAACTTTATGAACGTAACTTAGAAGATGGGATATCTATTGAACACATTCCTGGCCCGTTTATTAAAGAAGCGCGAGAGGATTGGCTAAGAAAGTTACTTACCGTTGAAAAACAAATTCGTCAAACGGCGCCAGAAAATATGCGCGATATCACCCTAATTACTCTAGAAGAAATGAGCGAAATTCGCCGCATTTGGCTAGAAGAAAGACACGAATTTGATGATAGTTTACCCCGGATTTATCAAGAAGTGACTGGCGAAGAATTTCAAGATCCCCGACCTGGTGCTGACTATAGCCTTTTAGGTCTAGATGAGTGGGCAGTACTAGAAGAAATCTGTGAAGGCGATGTTATGCACTTAGAACTCATGGCAAAGTTATTAGACACAGAATACCAATATCGCAAAAAAGCTCGTCGCACAGGAATATACAACAGTCTAGAAAAATGTTTTGATACGAGTTCGCGTTCCCAAAAAAATGCAATTGATCATGCTCATTTAAAACGCGATTTAAGAGAAGCAATTACTGATGGTGATATTATAAAATTTAAGGAAAAGTTTAAGCAGTTAACTTTGGGAGATGTTGATATAAAAGACGAGGTTAGAGATGAAATTATAGCTATACCAGATGAAGTTAATGTAATCCAAAATGACCAAATATCAACCATATCCCCTACAGAAACTAATGTAACACCTCAAAGTTGGGCAAATATCAAATTTAAAGGTAACAACCATTAATAGTTTCGCAAGCATACACAAAATTCCAAAGTGTATTTTTGCACCAAATATCCAAGTAATTATGATATTTCTTGAACTCGTTCTACAAAACTTTGGCCCCTACAGTGGAAAACAGGTAATTAATCTTAACCCAAAAATTGATGAGGAAAACTCACACCCAATTATCCTCTTAGGTGGGATGAATGGCGGCGGAAAAACTACCCTTATGGATGCCATTCGTCTAGCACTCTATGGCGCTCGTGCCCAATGTTCTACCCGTGGTAATTTAAGTTATAGCGATTTTCTCAATCAATGTGTTAACAACAAAATAGATCCAGTTGCAGACACGCGGATTGAATTACTTTTTGAACATATTGAAAACGATAAACCAATAAAATACCGTGTTGTCCGTAGTTGGACAAAAAACCCTAAAGACGGTAAAGATACATTAGGTATTTTAGGCGACAGTGATACATGGCCTGATGCTTTAGTTAATATTTGGGATGAATATATTGAAAATCTCCTACCATTAGGTATTTCTAATTTATTTCTTTTTGATGGTGAACAGGTTAAAGAACTCGCAGAACAGGAAATACCACCACCAGTTGTAGTAGATGCAATTCGCGGACTTTTAGGACTAGAGTTAGCAGATCGTTTAGCAGTTGATTTAGATATTTTAGTTAATCGTAAACTTAAAGAAGTTGCTAATAGTAATGATTTAGCAAATTTAGAGGAAATTGAAACTAGGTTAACCCAACAGCAAGAAGATTATCAAACAACAGAAGAGAAAGTAGAAACTCTCAAAAATCAGGTAGAAGAGTTAGAACAAAAGCAGCAAGAAGCCTTTGATAAATTTATTTCTGAAGGTGGGAAGATTGCAGCCGAACGCAATCAATTAGAACTACAACAGAATACAAAGACTGCGGAAATCGAACAAGTACGTCAGTCAATGTGTGAATTAGCGGCTGATGTTTTACCTTTGGCATTAATTCCCAATTTGCTTAATCAGGTGCAAGCACAGGGAGAAAAAGAATTTCGCCATCAACAGGTACAAATTTCTAAAGATTTGTTAATTGAGCGAGATCAGCGCTTACTTACTTGGCTAAATGAAGTAGAGATTTCTCCGATACAAGTTGAAAAAATCCAATCATTTTTAATCCAAGATGTGGATAATTTATATGCAAAAACTATCCAGACAGAAGCATCTTGGCTATTAGCTGATGATGAAATTTTAACTCAGCTAGATAATCTTATCTATCACTTACAAAATTCTAAACTTTCTGCAAAAGAGAAATTAGCTATTCTCAAAAAGAAAGAAGAGGAAATTCATACTCTAGAAAGACAAGTGCAAACAGCAGCAGCACCAGAAGATTATACAAAGCTGCGTCAAGCACTAGAAGCGGCGCAAAACCAAGTTGTTGAAGCTAAAGCAAATTATGAAACAATCCGCCGCCGTTTAGCTGATTTAGAAACTATTATTGCCAAGTCTAAGAGGGAATTAAGTGATTATACTGTAGAAAATATTAAGCATAAAAATAGCGAACATATTATTACCTCTGCGACTAAAGTTCAAAACACACTTAAGATTTTTCGTGAAAAGTTAACCCTGCGAAAGCTCAATAAATTAGAGGAAGAAGTTAAAAATTGCTTCCTTTATCTCCTCCATAAATCAGACTTAGTGCATCGCATCACTATTGATACTAAGACTTTTAGCCTTTTGCTTTACGATTTAAATGGTAAACCAGTCCCTAAACATCGTTTATCAGCAGGTGAAAAACAATTACTTGCGATCGCCTTCCTCTGGGGTTTAGCCAAAGTCTCTGGACACCGCCTACCTGTAGCAATCGATACGCCACTAGGTAGACTAGACTCCTCTCACCGCAGTAACTTAGTTGAACGTTACTTTCCATCCGCCAGTCATCAAGTAATTTTGCTTTCCACCGATACTGAGATTGGCAAGAAAGAAATGGAAACACTGCGAGAAAACGAAGCGATCGCCCGCGAATACCTGCTCAAATACGACTCCTCCACCCGCCAAACAACTATCCAACCAGGATATTTTTGGTAGTAGATATTGTTAAAAAATTGGCGGAGCACGATTTTTATAACTCTAGATATTTACAATATATATAACAGCCTTTGGAAAGTAGATAAGCAATTATGAACTCACCACATTTACTAAAAATAGAGCGTGACCTACGTGCTTTGTCATTAGAAGAACTAGAATGGGTTTTAGAACTTATCACAAGACAAGTGCAAGAAAAGAAGCAAATATCAGATAGCTTTACTGATGTTAAATATATGAATGAACAACTAGCTGCAATGGCTAGTGATTTAGATATACAGGCAGAAATTGCCTCTATAAATAATGAATTTGGTGTTACAGAAATGGATGGGTTAAAAAAGGGTTTAACAAAGTGGTGAGCATTGAGAGAGGACAAATTTATTTTATAAATCTTAATCCAGTGCGTGGGCGAGAACAAGCAGGAACACGACCAGTTTTAGTGTTATCTATCTATAGACGCTATCAACCAATTACCTTTGGTTGTAACTGTAGTTGTAGGTACGAAAGGAACAAATATTAGGCACGATTATCCAAATAATATACGAGTATCTCCAAGTGACAGTGGATTGCGACTAGAAACAGTGTTTTTATGTTTTCAAATTCGTTCTTTAGATCCAAATCGCTTTCCTGCTGATCCATCTGGCAAGATTTCTGACTCCAAGATGCTTGAAGTTGAAACTGCGGTTCGCTACTGTTTGGGTTTATGAACGAAAATTACCTCAATTTTTAGGAAGATAATGGAATCACCTATTGAAAGAATAAAACTCTCTCAAACAGCCAAAGACCAACTTACCAAACTTAAGCGCAGCACCAAAATCGACCAATGGAATATTCTATGCCGTTGGGCGTTTTGTCGTTCCCTCGCAGAATCAACCGCACCCTCCCCCGTCCCAATTCCCCAAGATAGCAATGTCGAAATGACTTGGCGCGTCTTTGGCGGCGAAATGTCTGACATACTCCTCCTCGCCCTCAAGCAACGCTGTCACAATGACGGTTATCCCACCGACAAAGAAACCCTCGCCACCCAATTCCGCTTACATTTGCATCGCGGTATTGGCTATTTAGCAGGCGATCCAAATATCAAGAAAATTGAAGATTTAATTGAACTAGCGGTTAAAAATTGAAAGGATATTAGTTGACTGTTAACTGTTCACTGTTAACTGACAATTAATATTATGCCTGAAACGCTAGAAATCGAGCGTCATAGAGCTGCGATCGCTCGCACTGACATATCTCGCCCCGTGCGATTAGCAATAGAATGGGCAATCTTAAATCAAGACACCACTTTTTTTGACTACGGTTGCGGCTATGGTGGTGATGTCCAACGAGTTAAAAACTTAGGCTACACCAGTGCAGGCTGGGACCCTTACTACTATCCCGATGTCCCACGCACCCCCGCCGATGTGGTCAACTTGGGCTATGTCCTCAACGTTATTGAAGACGCAGAGGAACGCCGTCAAAGCCTTCGCCAAGCCTGGAAACTCACAGGGAAAGTTTTAATTGTCGCAGCTCAAATACTGATTAACGCTCCCAGCAAAACCCAACTTGCTTACAATGATGGCATTGTGACGCGCCGCAATACTTTTCAGAAATATTACGAACAAGAAGAACTCAAAACTTATATTGATGAAGTCTTAAATGTAGATGCAGTACCGATCGCACTAGGCGTTTACTTTGTTTTTCGAGATGAAGCTGAAAAAGAAAGTTACAAAGCTATCCGCTTCTTTTCTAGCACTTCTACACCGCGAGTCCGCATCCCCACAAAGCGGTTTGAAGACTATCAAGAACAGCTACAACCACTCATGACTTTCTTTACCAAGCGCGGTAGACTACCTGTGAAAGGCGAATTGGAAAATGAACAAGAATTACTAAGCGAATTTGGTAACTTTCGCCGCGCCTTCGGTGTAGTTTTGCAAGCTACTGATGAGGCTGAATGGGATGCGATCGCTTACCGTCGTTCTCTAGATATCCAAGTTTATCTTGCCCTCACCCACTTTGATAAACGCCCTGCATGGCAGAAACTAGCACCAGAAATACGTCACGATATCAAAGCCTTTTTTAGTAGCTATGAAGAAGCTTGTCAAGTCGCCGACCAAAAGCTTTTCAGCTTGGGTAAACCTGGGGTGATTCAAACTGCGTGCGAAAAAAGCAAAATTGGTAAACATACGCGCGGTGCGCTTTACGTCCATGTTTCCGCACTTGCTGCACTTGATCCCGTACTACGAATTTGTGAAGGTTGCGCTAGCCGTACCATTGGGCGTGTCGATGAAGCTACATTAATCAAATATCACACTGATAAACCGCAAATATCCTATCTGTCTTATCCCGAATTCGACACTGATCCTCATCCCGCGTTAAAAGCCAGCATCGGTATTGATTTAAAAACCCTATTTGTCACTCATCGAGATTATGAAACTAGGGCAAATCCGCCAATTTTGCACCGTAAGGAAACATTTGTTACCAGCAACTACCCACGCTACGAAGAATTTGCTAAACTCACCCAACAAGAACAGGAATTAGGGCTGCTTAACCAAAAAAGCGACATTGGTACGCGTGAAGGTTGGGAAAAATGCCTCGCTGCACACAGAGTAGAAATCAGAGGGCATCAGGTTTGTCCAATTCAGGACAGTTAAAAAAGCTAAGACTTTCCAAGCATTCTTGATGAGCATATCAGCCAAGAAGATTTGGTGCAAACTGGCGTATATGCATGAGATGGTATAGCAGGTGTGGCAAGATAACTGCAATTGGCTAATACCAATTTATAATTCCTGCATTTGCATGATAGGCGCTTGCTGCGTCCGATAGCATTCTTAAGTGAAATTAATCAAAGGTGTTAAGGAATGTTTAAACAATGAGAGAAATGCAAGCACTGCGACAAGCTGTCCAAAGTCGTAAGATGGGTGCTTTGTTATTGCTAGGTTTTGCATCTGGGTTGCCGTTGTTTTTAACTAGTAGAACGTTGCAGTTGTGGATGCAAGATGCCAAGGTTGATATAGGGAAAATTACTTTATTTGGTCTGCTGGCTTTACCTTATTCCCTAAAATTCTTATGGTCTCCTTTATTAGATAGATTTATACCGCCAGTTTTGGGAGGAAGACGGGGTTGGCTAGTAATCACGCAACTCGGATTAGCATTAGCGATCGCACTTCTAGCATTACAACAGCCTGCCCAAAATGATCAAGTACTACAAGTACTGGCAATCAACTGTTTGATCATCACTTTTTTAAGTTCCACCCAAGACATTGCCGGTGATGCCTACCGCACGGACATTTTAAACCCCATAGAAGCCAAAACAGGTGCATCAGTTTGGGTTCTAGGCTATCGTTTAGCCCTGTTTATTACTAGTTCCTTAGCTTTGGTTTTAGCAGATCATATCCCTTGGAATGGTGTTTACTTACTAATGGCAGCTTTAATGGCAGGGAGTATAGTGACAACTTTATGGGCACCAGCAGAACCAAAGATCAGCGACAACAAACAAAAAGCTGCGCCCCTATCTTTCAAAGATGTCATTTTTCTGCTATTTATAACTGTGTTAGTAGTTGGATTAATCGGAGGTGTATTTGTCGGCTTTATCTCTCTACCTGTATTTTATTGGCTATTAGCAACTTTGATATTAGCCTGGATAGTCACGTCTTTGTTACTACCGACAGAGTTATTAGGTGAGGTAAGAGAAGATAGTCCGCCCCAAAATTTACAAGAAGCAATTTTCCTACCATTCAAGGAATTCTTTCACCGATTTGGGCTTCCTCAAGCTAGCGTCATCCTAGTTTTTATTGTCCTATATAAGCTAGGTGATTCTTTGGTGGGAATCACAGCGAATTTATTTTTGCGGGAAATCAGTTTTACTAAAACAGAGATTGGGACAATTCAAGCTGGAATGGGTTTTCTAGCGACGACTGTCGGTGTATTAGTCGGTGGCGTCATTATGACTAGAATTAACCTTAATCGCAGTCTATGGATATTTGGGATACTGCAATTATTGAGTAACTTGGGTTATTATGCGTTAGCGGTTGCTGGCAAAGATTATTCGCTTTTAGTGTTGGCAGTGAACATTGAAAACTTCAGTGCTGGATTAGTCACAGTTGCTACAGTTGCATTTTTAATGAACCTTTGTAACCACCGCTTTACAACTACTCAGTTTGCTTTATTCTCTAGCTTAATGGCTATTAGTAGAGATGTTCTTTCAGCTCCTGCCGGAGATTGGGCTAAGGCTACAGGCTGGCCCTCATTTTTCTTGCTAACCATAGTAGTGGCCCTACCTGGATTGCTACTTTTACCGTTAGTTGCCCCCTGGAACCCTCAGCCAGTGGCAGTATCCAGACCAGGACTTGAGGACGAAGAAGAGGATATATGGGGAATCAAGTAGTTATTGCTGTCGGCACATTTATTCTCTTACTCACTGGTTTATTACTTGGCTATGTTCTCTCACAGTTAGTTCTAGGATTTCTAGCATTTAACCTCCTAACTTTTTTCGGAACACTCAGCCTAATTTTAATTTTTGGTACACTTTATTACGTTTTATTTTGGCAGTTGCGGAGAGATCAGTCTCGGCCATCAACTATAAATGAAGGGATACGAAACCAGGTAGACGATGGTGTATCTGATAGCTATCTCAAAAACAGGCTAATCGCTAAATTATCCGGTGATACTGCTGCTGCCGAACGGTTAATTGAACAAGCAAAAGAAACTTATCCTGGGATGCCGGAGAATTGGTATTGTGAGAGAGTCCTTGATGACTTAGAGCGCGATCGCCAATAGTGGAAGCAGGGAGTGGAGTGGGGGAGATGAGGGAGATGAGGGAGCAGGGGGAGCAGGAGAAGAATAACAATGCCCTATTCCCCATTCCCTATTCCCCATTTCCATGCACAGAAAATTGCTAAAATAAATCAAGAATACTTCACAAATCTTCAGCTAGGTTCTCATAAAAGTTCCTAGCTTCTTGCAATTAAAATATGGCTATTTTTCGTCAATACATCGCCCCACTGCTTGCAGTATTAGTATTTTTATTTGCCCTAGTGGCAGTCAGCGCCCGGATATTTTTACCCTCCGATATGGCAGCACCCGCACCAATTGAACAGGTGGGGGTAAGTTCTCAACCTACTCCAACTGATTTTCCACCAGCACCACATAACGCGAGCTAGCTAAGTCAATAAACATCAGAAGTGTCTGAGCAACTACTACTGGGGTATATTATTCGCCGTGGTTCTACTTTGGATCGGGCGCTGCTGCTTAAATTCATACAGCGAACTTACGAGGATCTCTTTCCCAATGAGGATTTTTCTCACCTAGAGCAAACAGTTAAGCAATACTTTTCTAGTGATACGCCCTTGTGGTGGGTAGAGGAGGAGGGGAAGCAGGGAGCAGGAAGCAGGGAGCAGGGGGAGATGGGGGAGATGGGGGAGATGAGGGAGATGGGGGAGATGAGGGAGATGAGGGAGACAAGAAGAATAAGCAATGCCCCATGCCCCATTCCCAATGCCCAATTCCCAATGCCTAATTCCCCCATAGCCTGCCTCTGGGTGGGCAATTCTATAGATCAAGTGCAGGGAAACCGTCATGCTCATATCTTTATTCTCTACGTTGTACCAGAACATCGGCGACGGGGTATTGGTAGAGCGTTGATGCGATATGTGGAAAATTGGGCTATTCAAAGAGGCGATCGCCAGATTGGATTGCAAGTTTTTCAATCAAACAAACCAGCATTAAATCTTTACAATCAGTTAGGTTATCAAACCCAATCCCTCTGGATGGTAAAATTCCTGAGTGCAGAAAAATAAATTATAGGATAGCAGTAACATCATACTTAAGCGTCGAAGTTATGGCGTTTCTCGTTTGGATAAAACTCAACGAGGAGAAAGGAAAGTGTATAATTACGCAACTCATACTTATAAAGCTTTAACTTATTGACGCGGGGGATTATGTGTTAATCCCGAAAAGGGATTTAAATGAAATTATGTATGACGAAGACGATCTCAGCCTACTCGATATTGAGGAGGAGCTAGAAAGCCCCCTAGATAAAATAGAGCCGCTAACTGACGAATCAGTGGTGGCAAAACCTGATCCAGAAATGATGCTAGCCTTGCTGGAAAATCCCCAGCCACAGCAAAGAATGTTAGCGGCGCGTGCTTTTTGTGATATAGAAGATGCGCGTGCTACCCCCCATCTGATTCGCCTGTTAAGTGATACCTGTCCCTTAGTGCGCGTGAGTGCAGCTTATGCACTTGGACGCAATCCTAGTTCAGAAGCAGTGAGTCCGTTAATTGCTCAACTAAACAGTGATTGGAATGGCTATGTGCGTAAAGGTGTTGTTTGGGCTTTAGGAAACTGTCGCGATCGCCGTTGTTTACCGCCCCTAGCAGATGCCCTCAGAACTGACATTTCCGCAGTGCGTTTGTGGGCTGCTAGCGCCTTAGCACAAATGGCAGATGTGGGTTATGAAGCGGTTATAGGGGCAATACCACCATTAATTGAAGCCTTAGTCAAAGATCCTGTGGAAGCAGTGCGAAGTAACAGTGCATGGGCAATTGGTCAACTGTGCCGCGAACTGCCTTCTAATGTAGTTTATGCCACAGCGATCGACGCTTTAATTCAAGCCTTTGCCGAAGACCAAGATTTAGGAGTTAGGGCAGACGCTAAAGCCTCACTGTTAGGAGTGGGTGATCCCCGTGGTTTACAGCTGATTGAAACCCTAGAACAAGAAGGATGGTTTTGATTTAGGCATAGGGCATTGGGCATTGGGCATTGGGCATTATTGTTATTCTTCTCCTGCTCCCCCTGCTCCCTTATCCCCCTCATCCCTAGACCTTACTGACCTTCAGCTACAGGTTTGACCAAATTTAAATCATAGGGGCGTTCCGTATCATCTTCGCCCAAATATTCACCATTTTGAATTTCCAGAATAATTAGTGGAATCTGCCCAGGATTTTCTACCTTATGTAGGGTTGCTGCGGGAACATAAGTTGATTCGTTTCGATTCAGTAAAATTTCTTTTTCTCCACAAGTCACCTTTGCTACACCAGAGACTACAACCCAATGTTCATTGCGATGATAATGAATTTGTGGTTTAATTCCGTGCCTGGGCTTAATTTCAAGACGACTAATTCTATAGCTTTCTCCCTCCTCAATTACCTGTACTTCACCCCAGTATCGTGTACCTGAATGTGGAGACAATTCGTTGATATTTGACTGAGTATTATTTTCATTGGGAGTCATAATTAATTTCTCAACCAGATAAGTATTAGTATTTTTAAGTAATTTACCCTAAACGGGATAAACCTGGATAGGGGAATGCAGCCACAACATTTCTATTGATGACAACTGCTCTAACTTTACTCCAGGCAACAGATCCTATCCGTGAATTTTTAAATGTTTAAATGCGTGAATTTCTTAACCCCCCTTGTACTGAATCCGATAAATCCGATTATTAGCTTCTTCTGTTAGCAGTAGACTGCCATCTGGTAACACGAGTAAACCTACAGGTCGTCCCCAAGTGGTTGGTACAGAAGGATTTAGCAAAAATCCTGTGAGAAAGTCTTCGTAATAGCCAAGCGATCGCCCCTTAGCATCGAAGGGAACAAACACAATTTTATAACCAGTACCGCGATCGCGGTTCCAAGAACCACGAAAAGCAGCAAAAGCCCCATTTCGGTACTTTTCTGGAAACGTTTTACCATCATAAAACTGCAAACCCAATGCTGCTGAGTGTGCTTGGAACAGCACATCTGGCGTTTGGGTACGGGCTGCTAAGTCGGGGCGTTTACTTTTGCCATCCGTCTTTTGACGCGGATCTAGGTTGTTTGGTGTCAGATAAGCATAAGGCCAGCCGTAAAATGCCCCTTGTTTAACACGTGTCAGATAATCTGGAACCAAATCATCACCGATTCCATCGCGTTCGTTGACAGTGGCGTAAAGTTCCTTAGTTACAGGATGAAAGTCTAAACCAACAGGATTACGTAAGCCGGAAGCAAAAGTTTGCTGCTGGGAACCATCCAAATTCATCACCTGTACTGAAGCCCGTGGTAAAGGTTCTTCATCGACATTGGTTCCTGAACCAACAGAAACATATAATTTATTGCCATCGGGCGAGACAACAACATTGCGCGTCCAATGGTTGTTATAACCTTGAGAAGGCAAGTCGGCGATTTTTTCTGCCTTGTCTGTAATTTTATTTTGGCCTTTCTTATAGGGAAAACGAACCACAGCATCTGTATTCCCTAGAAAAAAGGAATTACCTGCAAAAGCCATACCAAAGGGTCTATTGAGTCCGTTGTCCCTACTAGCAAAGGTTTCTCGAACGTCGGCTACACCATCACCGTTGCTGTCACGTAACAGACGAATGCGATTTTGCCCGGTTTCAGTCACCAGGACATCACCACTGGGAGTTAAAGCTAACCAGCGTGGCGCATCTAAACCTTCTGCAAAGACGTTAACTGTAAAGCCTGGTGGTAGGCGCAGCACTGGGTTTTCCGGAATGGGCACAACCTCAGGTCGCTTAGAGGCACTTTCTGTTGCGAAGGGTGCTGGTAAATTTTTCAGATTTATCTGGATGCGCGTAGGTGAAAGTGCTTCAGTCCGAACGGTATCTTTTGACTGTGTAAAATTCTGTGTCAGTTGAGCAGAAGGTACAGGTGTTTCTGGTGTGGGATTATCTGAGGAAGCGCGAGTCTGGTTACAGCCTACTACCAAGGTCAGTAAAAAAACTGGTAGCAACAAACGCGCAAAGACTTTCATGGCAATGTACTGTATGACACAATTTTCTTACTTTAAACTTGAGACTTAATAATTGTCGCCAGTCTAAAGTTCGATTTTTCTGAGTTCAGTCAATTAACTTTTTCAAAGTCTATACTGATTTAATTGACTCCCTCATTCCCAATGCCCAATGCCCACTATTCATGTAGATCAGCCCCACTTCCGGACTTTGCCAGCGCAATAAACTTTCAGCCGCTACTATTTTTCCAGAAGCGATATCCACTATTGGTTGATAATAAATTTCAAACTCTTCAAAATTATGTTGTTTGATAGCCCGGTGTAAACTGATTTCTAATAACTGCATCTTTGGAGACAAATTATTAATTACAGCTTTAGGAGATAAATACCTTTTTAAAGTAGCGTGCTTTTCCAATCTGTTCATGATGGCACTTAATAACCATATATTTATCGCAAATTTTTTACCTAAATAGGTATACATCCTATTTTGAAAATTTTTATTTTTAATCCAATACTTAATATTAACAGTGCAAGAAAAACATTCTAACAACGAATGAAGTTTACTAGCCCAAAAGCTACATATTTTGAGCATTTCCCGCACTTGAACACTCCCGATAGCGACAACTAAGGCGAGCAGGTTCGCCTGTCGTATGTTTAAGTACTATAACGCTTACTAGTAACCATTTCTACTTGAGTACTTGGCTCTCAACTAGAATCTGATGTTCTACCTCAAAGGAACCAACACTAGTGTTACCTCTAGTTTTCTCTATTTTTTCTGCTAGTTCTTGGCAGAGCCTTTTAGCCATGATTAAAATGACAATGTGACCTTGGTTATCTACAACTGGCAATAGATCAAACTGCTAAATTCTCAGTAATATTATTGAGGGTGTGTTTCAAATATCTAACATATCTCATGTCGTGGTTAAGGTATGCGTAACTCTTTACTAAAGACGCAACCGCCGTTCGCCGTAACGTAATAGCCTTTCTATAGTTACAATCCGATTTTCCCAAACCTTGACTTGATAGGAGTTTGACTTCAGTTCTTGGCGCATCAATACCCGAAATTGAGATTGGAATCGAGTTAGAGAGGCTCTTGCCACTAGTAACTTGCTAGGATTCGGGGAAGCAGCAAGCTGATTTAAAGCACTGCCTAAAACTTCTGCCTGGTTGTTAAAATCTAATATTGTCTGAGCCGGTCTTTGTAGTTGGTCATTTTGGAAAACAAATTTCCATTCCCTTTGCAGCGCGGTGTAACGGATGGCGGCAGTTTGAAAAGGCTGACGGTGAGGAATGGGTTCACTTGTTGTAGATTGAATCCTACCTTGAGTGCTACTAAAAAGTTTTTGTAAATCGTTATTAAAATTCTCTGCGGCAAAGAGTGCATAACCACTAACTGGCAAGTCCCTTACCAACTGGAGTTGATCGAATGCTCCAATTGTTGGCAAAGAAAGTAAGCGAATTCCCGGTACTAATAAGGTAGACCCCAATTGTTTAGAGGCAATCCAGGGTTGAGCAAGTCGTTGGAAGCGAGGAGTATCCAGAGCATAAGTCATGGGAACAATTAAATCTACATCCCCCTGCGTTGCCCAAGTTTCCCAGTTTTGTTGAATTTTCTGAATCCGTTCTAATTCTGGCAAAGGAAATACTGCAACCGACAAAATCAAATTCGGTCGCTTTTGTCGCAACTGCTGTGATAATTGGGCAACAAAGCTATCAACTTGCTGGGTACGAAATGTCGTCCACTTTTGCCACAAGTCTGGTTGATTGGGGGAAATATTTATTGGATCTACACCAGTAAGCTGCTGAAATTGCGCTCTTGCAGCTTTGCCATAGCCGTAGGTTCGGCCTGCTAATGGGTCTTGGAAAGGGTAGCGAATGTAGTCTAGCTGTAGACCATCTACGTTATAGCGAGTGACTATTTCCTCATACAGCTTTAGTAAATACTGCCGCACTTCTGGGTTAGCTGGATCGAAGAATGGCTTAGTTTGACCAACGGGAATCATGTTGCCAAGATTATCGTAGTTTGCCCAATCGGGATGAGCCGCCAGCACTGGCCCTGGATAATCAGGATTAAGGTTGAGAATTTGATTGTGACGTTGGTTACCAGCAGCAAAAGTCCAAACCCAAGCATGTAATTCCATGTCTCGCTCATGGGCTAATTTCACTGCATCTGCCAGTGGGTCCCAGCCACGAATTAGTGGGTTTTGCTCTTTTGCAACTTGGCTCGGATAAATGGTGTAGCCAGCATTAACAGTTTCAAAAAAGACAGTATTAATCCCAGCTTGAGCTAGACGATCAAAAATCTGGGCTAATCCTGCCTTGCTACCAGCACGAACAATCGTCCCCCGATCTAACCAAACTGCCCGAATTTCTGGTTGAGCTAGTCTTTGATCAACAGGAAACTGCTGCCACAAAGTCGTTTTAGCTTTCAGCCACTGCTGACGGGCTAAAGCATAGTTTTTTTGGGCAATCAATAGGGGGAAGTTTTTGGCAATTACCTTTACCTGTGCCAAGGCTTGCTCTTTACTCATACCTAGCGCCCCCAGTTTAGTTGAGGCTAATTGCGTAGGTTGCTCCTTGAGAGATTGGGAGCTGTAGGTGTCCAGATGTCTAGAGGACTGTTTAGCTTCAGATGTAACTTCACCAAGATTAGGCGCATTGGCTGACACTGCTAAATTAGCGCTTTCCACCCGACCTATCAGATTTTCTAGCTCTTGCTGGAGAGCGATCGCTTGGTTGTTGTCAATCGGCTCATTAGAGTTAGGTGCAACATCCAGACGAACCGCTTGTTCTAATTGGTCAATAGCCTCTTGAGAACTTGGGGGTTTGACTGTAGGGAGCGGTTTAGATATGGGAGCAGTGGCAGTTTTAGGAGGAGATGAGGGGGATGAACTACTCCTCTGCTCCCCTGCCCCTTGCCCCCTGCTTCCTGCCTCCTGTCCCCTCGGCGCAGCCGCCACCGTTGTCGAGCAGTTTGGGGAACCTCCCGGTACTTTTTTCATGCGATTCGATGGCGGTAGCGCTGTCAAATAGTGATTGAGAGTAGCTTTTAACCAGGCATTATCTAACCCGGCCTCTGTTGCTGTGTCTGTTCCCCAACGCCAGCCCATAAAGGTGGAACGCTCAGTTGTTACTACTGCGGCTGGATTATCTTTGGAATTCCAAACAGCAGGAGATTCACTGCCTATATCATTAGGAATCACAACACCGCCGCGCACTTTGCCAAAGAGTTCAGTTTGATTTGCCCATTCTGAAATATTGGTTTTTGTGGGTTTGATCTGTTCTGTCTCACTGAGGCTGAATCCCCAATAACCTCCCAACAGCGATCGCAATAATTGGCGCACTCCCGGCGCTGACAGACTACCTACAGGGCCACTGGCAATCAGACGCCCTCCCTTACTCATCCATTCTTCCAGAGCGATCGCTTGGGTTGGCGTTAATGTCTCAACATTTGGCAAAAATAATACCCGGCGATCGCCCCAATCTGCCCCACTCCTAACATCAGCTAGGGGAATTACACAATATTTCACCCCTATTGTCTGTAAGCGGTCAGTTATCCCTCTCCATTGATTTGAATTTTCTTGGCTATACACTACGCTCAATACAGGTTCTTCAGTCGTCGCCATTACTGGCAAAATACTAAAACTATTTAAAATTAAAAAGTTAAAACTTAAAATGAAGAATCCGGCTTTTTTTATTTGTAAGTTTGCCTTTTTATGAGATTTTTCCTGATTCTTCACTACTGGCTCCTCAGCGAATTAGTTATAAGGCATTACCTCTTATTTATCATCTAGCATAACCATAAATTACCTCCGAAAAACAACTGATCTTTGACAACTAAACTTGAGCAACATTGAGAATGCATGTTTTAATTAAATCTTCAACTCCTCCTACAGGAAGAATTTTTGTATTTAGTTTGCCAGCTAATTCCTCAATACTCATGTCATCTAAAAACAATAGTTCCCCATTTTTTAACATGATATTCGGTAACAAAATACCATCACCTAAATCTTGACCTTTAAGATTTAAAAGCAAATCATGACCCGTTAATAATCCGGTTACACTGATAGTTTGTCCCCAATAATCACTACATAAAGCACGCATATTGACTTCTAAACCTTCAACAGAATTTAAGCGTTTCAAAATGGGTTGAAATGCTTTTTCTACGGCATTGCCTACTATCCAAGTTAATTTTCTTTGAGGATAAACTTTTGGCGGTAGTAATTCTGCTGCAACGGTGGCAAATTGCTTGATAAATAATTGAATCGAACCAACTCCGTTATCAATTTGGGGATATTCTTCATATTCAGATTCGCTGGGTAATTCTTCACCTGCAATCAAAAACCACTCATCGGCTAACCAAACAACGCTAGAACCAAATTTTTGGCGAAATTGCCCTGAGAGCATTCGCACTTGGGAAATCACTTCTTTGGCTTTTTCCCTAGTTACAGGTATGAGTTCGTCTTCTGGAGGCCGAAACCGAGTTAACCCAACTGGCACAACTGCCACCGATGCCACCGCAGGCACTTCACCAGTATGAAAGGAGGTTAAATCTTTGAGAGTTTGTTCCAGATGTTTGCCATCATTTATACCAGGACAAACAACTACTTGAGCATGAATTTGTAGTCGCCTTTCTTGAAACCACTTGAGTTGTTGCAAGATTTGTCCTGCACGCGGATTTTTCAGCAGTCTAATTCTAACTTCCGGCTCGGTAGCATGAACAGAAACATACAACGGAGACAAGCGCATTTGCTCAATCCGTTGCCATTCTCTTTCTGACAAATTAGTTAGGGTAAGATAAGAACCGTACAAAAAGCTCAGACGGTAATCGTCATCTTTTAAATACAAGCTGGTGCGCTTACCTGGTGGCTGTTGGTCAATAAAGCAAAATGGACAGCGATTGTTGCACTGAATTAAGCCATCAAATAGGGCAGTTTCAAATTCTAGTCCTAAGTCTTGATCGTAATCTTTTTCTATTTCCAGGCTATGAGTTTTACCAGCAGCGTCTAAAACTTCTAGTTCCAAAACTTCATCAGCACATAAAAACTGATAATCAATTAAATCACGGGGACGTGTACCATTGATAGCAACGATCGCATCCCCGGCCTCAAAGCCAATCTCTGCGGCTATTGAGTCTGGAAGAACCTTGGTAATTCGGGCAGGATTAATGGTACTCATTGGGCATGGGGCATTGGGCATGGGGCATTGGGCATTAGTCATTTGCTTTGAACTAATGACTAATGACTATTATGAATTATCCTTTCCATCCGGCTGCGATCGCAGCTAAAATAGCACTGCCGAATGCTAATCTATACCAAACGAAAACTAAAGTGTTTTTGGTTGCTAAATACTTGATTAAGAATGCAATTGATAGGTAGGAAAAAATCAAGGTTGAAATAATCCCTACAATTAATAGTCCAACAATGTTATCTGGCAACTGTTGGGCTTCAAATAACTTGAAGATTTTCAGACTTTTATACAACGTTGCAATGGTAAGAGTTGGAAACCCTAACAAAAACGAGAATTTCGCTGCTGTATCGCGTTCTAATCCTAAAAATAAGGCAGTTGTCAACGTTGAACCAGAACGAGAAACACCTGGAATCAAAGCAAGTGTTTGTCCTAATCCAACTAAAATACCATCTCGAATCTGCAATGAATTAAAATCTCGTTTGCGAGTGCCAATTTTCTCTGCCAAAGCTAATAAAAGTGCCATGATGATTGACATGATGGCAATAATTAATGCACTCTCCGGTAGAACGTCTTTCAAAAGAAAGCCGAAAATTAAAGCAGGCATTGTTCCTACTACAATACCGACAAGAATTTTCCACTCCTCACGTTGCCAGTCTTTGTCTTTTAGTGCTTCGATTCCACCTTTGATAATATTAGTAATCAGCGACCAAAAATAGCCCACAATTGCTATAACGCTGCCAAATTGAATTGCATCGACAAAATCTTTAGAACCTAGTTCTTTCCAACCAAATACCTTGGTCACAATCAGAAGATGTGCAGTGCTGCTGATTGGCAAAAACTCTGTAACACCTTGAACAATACCCAAAATAAAAGCTTGAATAAACTCCATCAATTAATACCTTTTTCCTGTTCTAGACATGATTACTTACTGATGGTGATGTTACTTTATATACTTTTTGTGCACCCAATATTGTAGAAAACTCCAGTTTACTAAATCAATAACACCATCCAAGACGCTGACCATGTTCTTACACCCACATCAATAAGTCAACGAAATTTTGGCAATTCATCAAACTTTAATATTTAGCGACTGATGCCATTGACTTTTTACCCGTTATATTTGACTTTTATTTCTCTGTAGTTCTTTGTAAATGCGAACTACAAAGGAGCTTTGTACATAAGGTAACTTGAGTGAATTAGTCTGGTACAGAATGTTTTGTTTGGTTTGCGGCTGCGCTCCCCGAAATTTCAGTATAATTACAATGCACTAGGCAATCCCCCAGGGGGGGATTTTAAAATGTGATATCTTAAATAAAATAAAGTTTAGTAACAAATATTAAAAACTTTGATTAATAATACACTGTCCTCCTACACTGCTTCTATCCCTTCTATTGATACAGAGTTAGATTTAACTGTTACTGGGCACAAGGGTATCAGAGAATTGGAATCTACACTTTCCTTTTCTCCCTCTCTTCCTTTATCTATTTCTGGGCGACAAACTTGGTTAGTGTTTGCGGCGGCGGTGTTTTTGGTAACAGTACCAGTATTTATAGAAGCGCCAATAGTGCGATCGCTACCAAGTCTAAGTTTAGCCCTGACAGCCTTTTGGGTTTGGCTAAGTTTTACTTTAATGTCACGTCCTGCAACTTATGTATGGGGAGATTTGCTCTTAGGGTTTAGCTGGAGTTGGTTAGCAGGAGCGATTTACTGGGGCTGGTTACGTTGGGAACCTGCGTGGCATCTACCAGTAGAGTCTATAGGATTACCCTTTGCTTGCTGGTGTTTGGCGAAGAATTGGGGCAAAGTGGGTAACTGGTTTTATTTAGGTTCTTTACTAGGTACTATCTTAACCGACGTATATTTCTATATAGCAGACTTAATGCCCTATTGGCGGCAAATTATGATAGTAGATGCAGATGTAGCACCGCAAATATTACAAAATGCTCTGATACAAGTACAAACACCTTGGGGACAAAATTGGGCCATAGTTTTGGCCTCAGTTCTGTTGACAGTCGGTGTTTTGCCTTTAATCCGAAAGCAAAGACACTGGTATGCCTTTAGTGGAGCAGTTTTAAGCACGATTTTGGTAGACAGCCTATTTTTGTTAGCTGCGATCGCAGCCTAAAAAATATTAAAAAATTGTGTAATATTAAAACCGAAACTTTTCCAGCCCAGTCTACGGTACATCAAAAATCATGCTGTAGATGATTAATAGGTTAAGAAATATTACATAACAGTCCATCACTATCAACTCATCCTGCTAGGGCTTTTGGTATTAGGTATCAAACTATTTCATCTATGGTTGGGAGCTAGAATCAGCTACACCGAAAAGATTTCGTCTAGTTGGGAATGCTCAGGATCATGGATAGAACCGTATTGCAGCTATGCAGTCACTGTCACCACGATAAAAATTTTTTGCAAAAGTACAGTCAAACCCAGTAACGGCAAATATTGTGGATATTAATACGCTGTATATTAGTTTCTGATGACTGCTGTGTTGATTAAGCTATCAGGTTTTGTCATTTGTCCTTTGTCCTTTGTCCTTGGCGCTCTGATTAATGACTAATGACTCATGACTAATGACTGCTGTTAGCTTAAAACTTTTATTTCTGTTTGATGGAAAGAGGTAGAAAATCGTGAAAGGATTGGCGCGTTTATTAACAGTGTTTAGCTTGTTACTTAGTTGCTGGGGATGGCTGGGAACAACTCAGATAGCCCAAGCTGCTAGTTTCAACAGTTTTGCATTTCCTCAAGTCCCAATTCTGGCAATAGAGCGGCAGAATCGGGCAGATGCGAAGCTAGGAACGGAATTTGGTAAAAAAATTGATTTGAATAATACCAACGTCCGAGCTTTTCAACAGTATCCAGGGCTTTATCCCACCTTGGCTAAGAAAATCATCACAAATGCTCCCTACCAAAAAGTAGAGGATGTATTGGATCTTCCAGGATTGAGCGATCGCCAGAAACAAACCCTGCAAGCCAACTTGGATAAATTCACCGTGACAGAACTAGAACCTGCCTTTAACGAGGGAGACGATCGCTTTAACAACGGCATCTACAGATAACTGCACGTTGCAGCTAATGTAGCAAATAGCAGCCCACTCCTAATTCTAGAGAGTGGGAGTCTTCTATTCAATATAAAGGGGGTACAAGGAAGACAAGGGGTACTAGGAAGACAAAATAAAATTTTTCCTTACCTCCCCTTGCCCCCTGCCCCCTGCCCCTGTTCCCTGCCCCCTGCCCCCTCCCCATTACCTTGTCTCAGATAGATATTCCTAGCCAATTTGATGTCTTAGTAGTCGGCGCTGGTGCTGCTGGACTATACACAGCGCTGTGTCTACCAAATTCCTTGCGAGTCGGCTTGATTACCAAAGAAACTGTTGCTTTATCCGCCAGTGATTGGGCGCAAGGTGGTATTGCCGCAGCAGTTGCCCCGGAAGATTCTCCCACGCTACACATTGAAGATACGATCCGGGCTGGCGCAGGTTTGTGCGATCGCACTGCTGTAGAATTTCTCGCCCGACTTGCGCCTAACTGTATTCAATCCCTAGTTAACTTGGGAGTTGCTTTTGACCGTCATGGTCAAGCCCTGGCTTTAACTTTAGAAGCTGCCCATTCTCGCAACCGCGTTCTCCACGCCGCAGACACCACAGGGAGAGAAGTTACCACCACCCTCGCAGCGCAAGTATTACGTCGCCAGAATATTCAAGTCATTCAGCAAGCTTTGGCTTTGAGTTTGTGGATTGAACCCGAAACTGGTCGCACTCAAGGAATCAGTCTGTTTTATCAAGGTAAAATCACATGGGTAAAGGCTGGTGCTGTAGTATTGGCAACTGGTGGTGGCGGTCAAGTATTTGCCCAAACTACTAATCCGGCTGTAAGTACAGGTGATGGAGTAGCGATCGCATATCGGGCTGGGGCCATCCTCCGCGATTTAGAATTTGTGCAATTTCACCCCACAGCCCTCACTAAACCTGGTGCTGATCGCTTTCTCATTAGCGAAGCTGTACGCGGCGAGGGCGCACACCTTGTCGATAACGAAGGGCGGCGTTTTGCTTTTGACTACCATCCGGCGGGTGAACTCGCACCTAGAGATGTAGTCAGTAGAGCCATTTTCAGCCATTTACAACGTACTGCCGTTGATTTAGCTACTGCCCATGTGTGGTTGGATATGCGCCCCATCCCCGCCGACAAGATTCGTCACCGCTTTCCCAACATCATCAAAGTTTGTCAGCATTGGGGAGTTGATGTCTTCCATGAACCAATTCCTGTGGCCCCTGCTGCCCATTACTGGATGGGTGGCATTGTCGCGGATTTGATGAATCGCACAAACATTCCCGGTTTGTATGCAGTGGGAGAAACCGCTAGTACTGGGGTGCATGGGGCAAACCGCCTTGCCAGTAATTCCCTGCTGGAGTGTATTGTGTTTGGGGCCCAGATGGGCAAAATTGAGTTAGAAAATATTGGGCTGCCGTCAGAAACACCAGTACTACCATTACAGAAATTTAGTGCTGATGCTAGTGAGTGGCAAATCCAGCAAGCACAGCTAGAAGCACTCAGGGAGAAGTTACCACGTTTAGTGTGGGAAAGTGCTGGTATTTGTCGGGAGCAATCAAAGTTAGAAAGTGCGATCGCTACTATTGAATCTTGGCAGCAAGATTTTGCTATCCTGCCTTTAAGTCAATTCTTGCTTGCTTTACGTCCCGCACAACCAGCTAGTTTTGACATACCAGATGTTGAACGGCAATTAAGACTTTGGGCAGAAACCCGCAATTTATTAGATGTCGCCGATTTAATTCTTAAAAGTGCTGCTTTTAGAACCGAAAGCCGAGGTGGGCACTACCGTTTAGATTATCCTCAGCCAGACCCGAATTGGCAAGTTCACGCACTTGTACAAACACATCATTGGTGGAAATCTCCACTATTATCTTGATTAAAGTTTCCCGAACAGGCTTCTAGCAAAGGCTTCTAATTCTTTTTCCTGTAGTCGCAGCGCTTGGACGGGAACGCTCTTAAGTCATTACCATTAGGTGGTGAAAGTGGTCATTTCAGTCCACTTGAGTGGTAGCAGCTCTTAGCCCATAACTTAATGACAATGGCTCAAGTGTAGGGCCAATCTAAAATCCAAAATTCTTATTAGGGATTTCCAGAAATTAAATTATTCAATTTTGGGAGCGACTATGATCGTTAGATTCTTCCTCCCCTGCTTCCCCTGCTTCCCCTGCAACGCCAGCTTGCCAAAGCGATGGGATATTTATTTTTTTATTTGGAAGTCCCTTAGCGGGTGCCGCTACCATGCTGACTGTCGGGGCCACCATAATTTGGTGGGATATACACGTCTCTTAAATTTTGAGAATTGACTTTGCGCGCAATTAAGGTGTCACCGCTAGTAGCGCTTGCAGTATTGAACATACCCGTATAGGTTGCAATTTTCGGTATTAAGATGTAAACACCTATACACAATATTATAAACTTTTTGATTCGGAAGTTAGTCTTCATGGCTTTCAGTAAATTTACTATTTATTAATTTTAAAATGTTTTTATTTATAAACGTATATGTACTTAGATTGGTTAAAAATAACTTTATTAAATTAATTTAATTATTCTTGGCGGTGTACAAGTAATTATGGGCAACGCTTGTAAATTAAGCTTTATCTGCTGTTATTAAATAGTCTATCTACTTAAGTAATATTCTTAATGTGTCATTTTCACATCTGTCCAAAGTTAGATATGTTGATAAATTGCTGGAAGCGTTTTGTCTAAACCAATACTTCTTAATAATATTTTAAGATTTCTAAGTATAAACACTATGTTTATTAGCTAATAGTTCAGAAAAATCTTCAGTAATAACCCAAGTTGCTAGTTACTCTTATGGGCGATCGCTTTGGGACAGTAAAGCAATAAAATGCCCTCCAAGAAGAGAAAATTAGGAGGGCTAAATGCTAAACGAAATAATTTCCATATATGCTATCATAGACGACCTGTTAAAGGCGATTGGGCATAATGAAGATTGTCGTCGAGAGATGAATGACGCAGAAATTATTACAACGGCAATAACATCGGCGATGTTCTTTAATGGTAATCATAGTAAGGCTTGTACCTATATGAAAGAACATAAGTTGATATCTAATATGTTAGAAAAGTCACGATTTAACCGGAGATTACACAGTGTCTCAATGTTAATCAACGACTTGTTTCATCAAGTGGGAATGGCACTGAAGGAAATTAGTGATTCCACTGAATATCTTTTAGACTCGTTCCCAGTGCCCATCTGCGATAACATCCGTATCTTTAATGTAAAAATAATACAGTCGGCGCAGTATAGAGGTTACATCGCATCGAAAAAACGATATTTTTACGGGGTTCGAGTTCAGTTATTAACAACCAAAAATGGTATTCCTGTCGAATTTGTGTTTATGCCTGGTAGTGCCAACGATGTACGTGCTTTAAATGCCTTACCCTTGAATCTACCACCTGGTAGTGAAATTTATGGTGATTCAGCTTACACCGACTACACGATTGAGGATGACTTGGAACAAACAAGTCACATTTCTTTAAAAGTCATGAGGAAAAAGAACTCCAAGCGTCAAGACCAGCCTTGGAATCAATATATTAAACAACATACTCGGCATTATATCGAAACTGTGTTTAGTAGTATCACTTGTGTTTTTCCAAAATCAATACATGCAGTCACTTATCAAGGGTTTTTACTTAAGCTACAAGCATTCATTTTTTCTTTTACTCTTCAACAAGCTTTTATTGAATAAGTAATTTATACAACTAATAGGCATTTAAGTAGCTGAATGCTGGCAACAATGGCATCGGCACGTTGGCGCTAGGCACCAACTTTGTTGTACGCGATCGCATGAATTGAGTGATAACAAGTGCATATCAGTCGATAACCAGCAACTTGGGTTAATACTTACTTGAGTGTATATTAAAAATTTAATTGTAGTAAAGATATATAAAGTTAGAGTAACGGAATTACTATAATATAAGGATTTTGAAAACTATAAACTATAAAATCTAATAATAAACCGAGTAAGTAGAGTATATTTTGCGTTAGTCAAAATATTGACAAAAATAATTAATTGGCTAGTTCTCTCTGATGATTAATCCCTTCCTCACCTGTATTCTTAGGTTGAGTTTTCAGGTGAAAAAACCTTACTAAGTCTTTATCTTGCCGAAAAACCACTTCGCAGAATATACACAATACTTTTTCAAGATAGTCCTTTAGACGTATCTCCACTCCTCATTCCTAATTTAAAGGTAAAAATTGTGACTAAAAAGAAAAAAACCTGGAGAATTGACTATTGATTAGTTAAGCAAACTTGTAGCAATTTTTACCTTGGTGTTTGGCACAATACATTGCTGCATCTGCTTGTTTCATTAAAGTTTCACTGTCTTGACTGTTGTATGGATAAACACTAATGCCAATACTGGCAGAGACTCGGATTGCATAGCCGTCCAAGACAACTGGCTTGCTAATACTAGTTAAAATTTTGTCGGCGATTGTACCAGCTATTTGAACATTAGGAATTGCACGTAAAATCACAGTAAATTCATCGCCACCCAAACGAGAAACTGTATCACTAGCGCGTAAAGAATTGCTGAGTCGTCCGGCGATAGTCATTAGCAAGCGATCGCCCGCCTTGTGCCCCAGAGTATCATTAATTTGCTTAAAGCCATCTAAATCAATAAACAGCAGCCCCAGCAACAACTTATTGTGTTGCGCCCAATGTAACGATTCGCAAAGTTGCTCGGCAAAAAATTTGCGATTAGATAGACCTGTGAGCGGGTCGTGATAAGCTAAGTGACGCAAGTGGTCTTCTTTGAGTTTTAGTTCCTTGTTAGAGCGAAATAGTTCAGCAGCAGTACGTTTTAGTTGTTCTTCCATGAGCTTGCGCCCAGTAATATCTCGGATAACCCCAACTAAAAAGAAATTGCCAGCTGAGTCTTTATGGAGCGATCGCTTAGTGGCAATTTGATGAGTCTGACCATCTGCATTGGTAAATTCTTCTTCATGTTCCTGGGGTTTTTGAGTCCTGAACACAAGATCATCCTGTTGTCGAAACACATCAGCTTCATGTTTAGGAAAAAAGTCATAATCTGACTTTTCAATTAACAACTTATTCGGATAACCGATAAATCGACAATACGCTTCATTCAAAACAATCCACTGATGTTGTTCATTTTTCACAAAAATTGGATCAGGAATTGTGTTGATTACGTGATGCAAAAATTCTTTAGAACGTTTCCATTCTTCCTGGATATGGGCAATATGACTAGTCATCCAAATAGCTGAACTGCCAAAGCTTAACAGTGAGGGAATTAGCGGTATCCACCAACCGAACAAGAAAGCAAGGTACGCACTCAGGGTCAATACCAAGCAACAAACTAGGATGCTAAAAAGACTCTTAGTTGCGTCTCTTATCCGCCATGTGGTCACAGTTCCCAGATAAGACCAAATAAAAATCCACAAGTCTTCCAATAAGTCAGGCCAGACCTTGAGTAATGGTCGTCCTTGTAAAGCAGCTGAGATTAACTCACTAGTAAAATAAGCTTGCAGTTGAATACCAGGTACAGGTTTTGCCGTACCCATTAGATTGCTGGAGTAGGGAATGAATACAAAATCATTAAGACTGGGTGCAGTGGAACCAATAAGTATAATCCGATCTTTAATAAAGTTTTCTTTGACTTTATCTGCCAGTACATCTTTCATCGATACCTGGCGAAAACTGCAAAATTTTCCCGATAAACTTTGGCATTTGGGGGGAAAACTGGACAAAATTTGGTAGCCTCTAGCATCAGCTCCCACATAACCACCATCATTACCCTTAAAACGAGTAAACGTGGCCTTACCCAATTGCAAATACTCAGGGTTGTTTTTTGCTTTGTTGGGAGTAATATTTTCTGACTTTAAATACAATAAAGCCAACTTCAGAGCAAAACTTTCGTGTACCTGATTATTAATGTGCCAATATAACAAACTGCGACGTATTTTACCATCGAGATCATACAGCACATTGTTAAAGCCCACTTGATCCTTATTTAGCCCCAGTGGAGGTGAAACATTAACGTTTTTGTCATTTGTCAGTAACTGAATACCAATCAAGTTGGGTATTGACTTATAAGTATTACGAAGTTCTTGATTCCCAGGCTCTACTGCCAAATCTCGGTAGATATCTAAGCCAATAGCCCGGGGTTTGTAGAGATTCAATTTTTTTAACAACTTGGCAATATTTGCATCTGGAATCGGCCACGAACCTACTTCCTTTAAATCGGCTTCATCAATCCCTACGATGGTAATACGCTCTTCTGGCGGTTCATTTGGACGTAAGCGAAAAAATTGATCCAAACCTGCCAGCTCCAAAGATTGTAATAATCCGACGGCGTGCAAAAGCAGGACGCAGCCTGCAACGCTGGCAGCAGTAATCAATTCTTTGTGTTCTCGACCAAGCGATTGTTTCAGTTTAAAGATTAACTTCACAAAATGCTTGCCTAATAATTGGATATTTTTTTATTTGAAGTCCCTAAGCTATTTCTAGTTATAAATAGGACTTACGCACACTCTACGAATTCTCGGCGCTCTTGGCGTCTTGGCGGTTCGAGAAATTAAGCTTTTTAGCAATTTTTGCGTAAGTCCTAATAAATTGACACCAATGGATATTAGACAACACCTATTATCTATTACTAAAAACAAAAAAGCCAACTGGAAACAGACTTTGCTGTATTCATCCAGTTGACTCGGTGTGAACTACACCGTACCACTAGGTCGATTACTTGAAATACTTGAAGTTACGAGGGCCAGTGTAACCAGAAGCTTTCGCTAGTTCCTCTAAGTTTTGGACTCCACTATAGCTTTTACCATTGATGATCCAAGTGGGAAAGCCTTCAATTTTTGCGGCTTTACACAGTTCTGGTTGAGCGTTGAGTCCACTAGGTTCGCATTCTACCTTAACATTCTTGTTGATTACTTCCTCGGCTTCTTTACCAAAAAGTAGCTTTTGTTCATGGCAGTGAGGACACCAGTAAGCACTGTATTCCTTCGCGCCTACCTTCGCCAAATGCTGTGCTAAGGCTATTTCTGCCTCACCAGAAGTAGTAGTAACTTCCCAACCGAAGGCTGGGTTAGGGTCTCCTTTGGAATTAAAGATAATTTTTGTCGGTTGTCCTGGAATTTCAGGTGTAACATCTGATTTATTCACGCCAGCATAAACGCCTAAAGTGCCAATCAGCGTCACCATCCCTACAATCAGGGCGGTAAAGAAGATTTGTCCAATATCTTCCCAAGTCCGACCGATTATCGTCAGCACCAAAAGACTCACAGAGAACAAAGCTGAACCGATACAGTAAAGACAAATAGCTTTGATTTGAGATGCTAGCACATACATTAAGTAGCCGCTAAAAACAGACATAGCGATCGCGCCCGCTAGCAGCAGCAACCACGTCCAATTTTCCAATTGTTTGCGGCTATTCTTTTCCCCTGAGTTGAATGCCAAGGGAGCTAAAGCAAATATCATCATACTGATATATGCCAAAAACCCAAACAAAGCTAATGGCTGACCAAAAACCGTTGCCCAAGGGCTAGAAAGTACATCATTACAGCCCTTGACACCAGCCTGTGCCACACAAGCTGCACTGCCTCCTGTTAACTTTTCTATGGTCAGATAACCAGTTATCAAGGCACCACATCCAGCGATCGCGGCAATCAATGGACGTGACCATTTATGAATCCAAGGAGTAGAACGACGGCGAATCATAAATATTGGGGAATGGGGAATGGGGAATGGGGAATGGGGAATGGGGAATGGGGAATGGGGAATGGGGAATAATAATTAATTGTTCACTTGCTCCCCCTACTCCCTACTCCCCACTCCCCACTCCCTACTCCCTACTTTCTAAGAATGTAACTTAACTTGTTCTGCTGATTTGCTGTCAGTTTTAGAGTTCCAATTGCGACGTGCAACTTCGACAAATTGACTGACGCGAATTGGGTCAATTGGTTGCTCTATACGTCCGTGGCGTTTTAAGGAACTGGAAACTATGACACCATCTGCTGCTTGCATCAATGTATCAATATTTTCCCAATTCGCTCCACTACCGATAAACACTGGTGTGCCAGCTGCTGCACCACAAGCTAGTTCCAAATCTTCTAAGTTCGGTGGGCTACCAGTAGCCCAACCAGATAAAATCACTCCGTCTGCTAAACCCCTTTCAATGGTGTCTTTCACGGCGACTGTGAGATTTGGAGAACTCAAAGGACGGGCGTGTTTCACCAACACATCGGCCAGGATTTTAACATCACAGCCTAACTCCCGTCGATACCGGAGTAATTGATGGGCTTCTCCCTCAATTAATCCTTGATCGGTTGCCATCACTCCTGTGAGGATGTTGACGCGGATAAATTGCGCCTGTACACAGCTAGCGATCGCCATTGCACTTTTAGCGTCGTTTCGCAAAACATTTAAGCCCAAAGGCAAAGTCACCAAACTTTGTATCCGTTGCACCACAATGGTCATGGCACTCACAACCACCGGATCGACTTGGCTTTTGGTAAACGGCGCGTCGAAAAAATTCTCCACAATCAGCCCGTCAACCCCTCCACTTGCTAGGGCCACAGCTTCTTGTTCGGCACGGTCAATCACCGCTTTCAAACTACCTCCCCAACGAGGTGAGGTCGGCAGTGGTAGCAGGTGAACCACGCCAATAATCGGTGAGCGAGTTTTAAATAATTGATATAAGTCCACGTCTTTAATCCGCCTCGCGGAGTCTAGAGTCTAGAATTGTTTGACTATTGACTATATGACCCTTGACTCTTGACTTTTCATTAACTAGTCAAATGTGTTTTATGATAGTCGGTTTATTGCCTCCTTCCTTAGATGGAAATTGGCCTGCAACCTCCCATAAGATATGTTAAGATAAAACTTGGCTACAAGAGGAGTTTGCCACTCACTAGACGCAAGGCAGCTTTCCGTGGTTTAGGCGTCTTGTCCGCGCCCAGTCGTAGGACTTGCCAATCGCCAGGCTAGCATTACTGCTTTCTAAGCGTAGTCGCTTTCGTCGATTTCCCGGAGGGTAGCGACTTCTCACAACAAGCCCTTTGGGCGGCTTCCCGATGGGTAGATTAACAACGCACACGCTGTGGTAATGTAAAATACCAATAAGCGAATTGTTAAAAAAGATTACAAGTGTCAAATGTACCCAAAGACACTTCAATTTACCCTGGGGAACAGATTGATAGGAATATCATAACATGACCTCTATTTTTATTTATTAATAGGGTTATGGCACGAACAGTTATTAACAGTGGATATTTGCCACTGTGCTGTTTTCACGAGGATGCTGATAGCAAAAAAGCTTAATTTTGCGCCAGAGTGTTTGATTACAGGAAGAAAAAAAATGAAGATTTTTTCAAAATATGGGTGACAAGCCAACAATTGCCATTTCTCACCTGGGCTGCGAGAAAAACCGAATTGATACAGAACACATGCTAGGAATGCTTGTAGAAGCAGGCTACGGTGTAGATACAAATGAAGAGTTAGCAGATTACGTTATTGTTAATACTTGTAGTTTTATTGAAGCAGCCCGGCAAGAATCTGTCAGAACTTTAGTAGAACTGGCAGAGGCAAACAAAAAAATCGTAATAACTGGCTGTATGGCGCAACATTTCCAAGAACAACTTTTGGAAGAGTTGCCGGAAGCAGTAGCAGTGGTTGGTACAGGTGATTATCACAAAATTGTAAATGTAATTGAGCGTGTTGAACTTGGCGAACGGGTTAAACAGGTTAGTATCGAACCAACCTACATTGCCGATGAAACTACACCGCGCTATCGTACTACAACAGAGGGCGTAGCTTACCTGCGGGTTGCGGAAGGATGTGATTATCGTTGTGCATTTTGTATCATTCCTCATCTTCGAGGGAACCAGCGATCGCGTACTATTGAATCTATAGTCGCCGAAGCCGAGCAGTTAGTTAGTCAAGGGGTAAAGGAAATTATTTTAATTTCCCAAATCACTACTAATTACGGTTTGGATATTTACGGAAAGCCAAAATTAGCCGAATTGCTTCGCGCTTTGGGGAAAGTAGATATACCGTGGATTAGAATGCACTATGCTTATCCCACGGGACTGACCCCAGATGTGATAGCGGCGATCCAAGAAACACCAAACGTCTTGCCTTATCTGGATTTGCCCTTGCAACATTCTCATCCAGATATTCTCCGCGCCATGAACCGTCCTTGGCAAGGACGGGTAAATGATGGGATTATAGATCGCATCAAAACGGCGCTACCAACAGCCGTACTGCGGACAACATTTATTGTTGGTTTCCCAGGAGAAACAAGCGAGCATTTTGAGCATCTACTAGAGTTCGTTGAGCGGCATGAATTCGATCATGTTGGTGTATTCACCTTTTCCTCTGAGGAAGGAACCCCCGCTTACAAGTTGCCAAATCAGTTGTCCCAAGAGGTGATGGACGATCGCCGATACCAACTGATGGAACTCCAGCAACCGATTTCTCAAAAGAAAAATCAACAGGAAGTAGGCAAAATAGTCGATGTCCTGATTGAGCAAGAAAATCCTGAAAGTGGTGAATTAATCGGTCGTTCAGGTAGATTTTCCCCAGAGGTTGATGGTCTGGTGTATGTCAAAGGCCAGGCAAAATTAGGAACCATCGTGCCAATAGCGATTCACCACGCTGATACATACGACCTCTATGGTCAAGTAGTCAATAACTAAATTGTCATTTGTCTTTTGTGCTTTGTTAAATGACCCTTACAGATTCATCCTTATATTAAGGTCAATGCTGCATTAATAGCAGTTTTCATGAGGGTTTAGCTGAAACTTTGGCGGACTTAACCCGCCCTTGGCTCACTAATAGCCAATGACTAATGACTAATGACCATTGTACAGACGCGATTAATCGCGTCTCTACTGACTAAATGACTAATCCAAAATCCTTACATAAAATTTAGGACGAATTAATGACTCTTTCATTTCAAGAATTAGGCATTTCCCAAGAACGTGTCGAACAACTAGAAAAAATCGGTTTTACCGAACCAACTAACATTCAAGTGCAAGCAATTCCCCAATTGTTAGCCGGTCGTGATGTAGTAGGTCAATCTCAAACAGGAACAGGCAAAACGGCAGCATTTTCACTGCCAATTTTAGAGCGGCTAGATATTAATCAAAAAGCCGTGCAAGCCATAGTTTTAACACCAACTCGTGAATTAGCAATGCAAGTTCACGATGCGATCGCCCAGTTCATCGGTAATGAAGGATTGCGGGTGTTAGCAATCTACGGTGGTCAATCAATTGACCGCCAAATGTTACAACTCAAACGTGGCGTTCACATGGTTGTGGGCACTCCAGGACGGGTGATCGATTTGCTTGATCGCGGCTGTTTAAAGCTTGATCAAGTGAAGTGGTTTGTGTTGGATGAAGCCGATGAAATGTTGAGCATGGGCTTTATTGATGATGTGATAAAAATCCTCTCTCAAGCGCCCGTAGATCGCCAAACAGCTTTATTCTCGGCAACAATGCCACCATCGATTCGGATGTTGGTGAACAAGTTCTTGCGATCGCCTGCAACTGTCACCGTTGAGCAACCAAAAGCTGCTCCCAACAAAATCAATCAAGTAGCTTACTTGATCCCCCGCCACTGGACAAAAGCTAAAGCTTTACAACCAATTCTGGAAATGGAAGATCCAGAAACAGCTTTAATCTTTGTTCGCACCAGACGCACAGCCGCAGAACTTACCAGTCAGTTACAAGGGGCTGGTCACAGTGTCGATGAATATCACGGTGACTTGTCGCAACAAGCGCGGGAACGGTTATTAAGCCGATTCCGTAACCGTCAAGTTCGCTGGGTAGTAGCAACTGATATTGCCGCACGAGGCTTAGATGTCGATCAACTCTCCCATGTGATCAACTACGACTTACCCGATAGCGTAGAAACCTACGTCCATCGCATTGGTCGTACTGGTCGTGCTGGTAAAGAAGGAACAGCAATTTCTTTAGTACAACCATTTGAGCGCCGCAAGCAGCAGACATTTGAACGTCATAACCGCCAAAGTTGGCAATTGCTGTCTATTCCCACACGCGCCCAGATTGAAGCAAGACACATTCTGAAATTGCAAGAACAGGTGCGAGAAGCTTTGACAGGTGAGCGTTTGGCTTCATTCTTGCCGATTGTCAGCGAACTGATTGAAGAATACGATGCTCAAGCGATCGCCGCAGCGGCACTGCAAATCGCTTACGATCAAACTCGTCCTGCTTGGTTGAGTTCAGATGTGGAAATCCCCCAAGAGGAATCCTCTGCCCCCAAACCAAGACTCGGTAAGCGCCGTGAATCATCTTCTAGCGATCGCCCCCGTGCTGCGTGGAAATCAGATAGCAGCAATGGTGAAGAAAGACATTCTTCTCCCAAGCCCAAACTACGGACAAGTGGACAGGATTCTTCTACATCTCCTAGTAAAAAGATAGGTTCACCTACAGCTAGGGAATCAGCTTCTTAATCTATTAATTAATTTTGGATTTTAGATTTTTCCTTTAATCCAAAATCCAAATCTAAAAATTAGTAAAGTTGAGAGTTAAGAGTCAAGAGTTAAGATTTTGACTTTATACTCTTGACTTTTTGGCTTTTTTAGACAGTTTAAAAATACTACAGCCAAGGACGACTAACTTGTTCTAATTCTCCAATTTCATCGTCGCTCAATCTCCAGCCCAAAGCACCAGCATTCTGCCGTACCTGTTCGGCTGTCTTCACCCCAGCTATGGGAATAACGTTACCTTGAGCAATTAACCAGTTGAGAGCAACTTGAGCAGGGGTGCGATCGTATTTTTCTCCGAAGTTGCGTAGCAAAGATATAACTGGGGCAATTTTTTGCAACCCTTCTTTGTTAAATCGCGGGTCTACTTTCCTCGCACCAGTGGGGGTTTCAGTACTATCAATACTGTACTTGCCTGTAAGTAATCCCTGTGCTAGAGGACTATAAGCCAAAATAGTCACACCCAACTCACGGGCAGTTGCAATAATACCTTTGCTTTCAACTTGACGAGTGAGTAAAGAATAGCGTACTTGGTTGACAGCCAAAGGTACTCCTCGGGCCGCCAATATTTGATGCGCGTCCCGCATTTGCTCTGCTGAGTAATTGCTCACACCGACTGTAGCAATTCTACCCCGCTTCACTTCATCCGCTAGAGCATTCATCAAAGTTTCTTGGCTTAAAAAGAAAGCAAAAGGCCAATGCACTTGGTACAGGGCAATTCTATCCAGTTGTAGCCGTTTGAGACTCTCTGTTAAAGCATCAGAGACGGATTGGGCTGTAAATCGCCACGGTACAGGGCCAAATTTTGTGGCTATCTGCACAGGTTGTTGTGTTTGTTGGAGAAATTGCCCCAAAAATTTCTCGCTTTTTCCCATTCCATAGATTTCGGCAGTATCAAAGAAGGTAACACCAGCTTCTAAGGCTGCTGTAAAGGCTTCTTGTAACTGTTCTGGGCCATAGCGATCGCCATAATTCCAAAATAGTTTATCACCCCAAGCCCAAGTGCCTATGCACAAGGGTGTAACAGATGGGCCATTTTGCCCCAATGTGATAGTTTCCACGGTTGCAAAATTTAATTTATTTACATTTCTTTACCTTTATAGTGTATCGTTACAGATTAAGGTTGGGTGTGGGGAAGTTGATGGAGTATTTAAGAGAGTGCGATCGCCACCATTTCGCCGCAACTCTTGTTGTGCGTAGGCGTAGCCTGTCGTAAACATCACGGCTTGCATAAAAATTGACAAATTACACCTGACAATATATCTATTCTCAAAATTAAGGGAGGCTATTAGCCTCCCTTTAATAATAGTTGAGTGTATTTACTTGTATTTAAGAATTAGATGATTTATCTTGCTTGGCTTTTTTGATTAATTCCATGTAGACATTAATCTCACTAATTTCGATATCATGCTCAACTCTGGTTACTTTCCATTTCTCCTTTTTTAGGTAAACTTCCTCTCCTACTCTGGGAGTAAATTGGAGATCGTAGAATTTTTTTAGAAAATCTTTTTGATTTTCTTCCCATAATATTACTTTGACTGGTTCTTTACTCATTGCCTATGCCTTTTTGGTTACTAGATGAAGGTAAGTAGTTTGATGATATGCA
The DNA here is from genome assembly GCF_003113895.1 of Nostoc commune NIES-4072. Classification (NCBI taxonomy): domain Bacteria; kingdom Bacillati; phylum Cyanobacteriota; class Cyanophyceae; order Nostocales; family Nostocaceae; genus Nostoc; species Nostoc commune. Next base: position 5,875,026 of record NZ_BDUD01000001.1, read on the forward strand.
TACGGCAAGTTTATCTTAATAATTCAAGGGAATAGCGTAGTTAAAACCACAATTTAATAGTGATATTTTTATGTGGCTTGCTTGCATCCGATAAAGTTACAGGTAATATTATGACTTTAATAAGCACCTATAATCAAAGTTTAATTACTTCTAGATCGCTTATTAAAGCAATCCGTGGATTAAACCAATTCGCAATTCGCAATGGGCTAACGCCCCGCTCCGCTAACGCAATTCGCAATTACGTTTTGTGACGGGGATTTAGACCCCGACACAAAACGTGCTGCCTATCTTGCTGGGGACTTAAACCCCCAAAGTTCGTTAATCCTAACTTGGCTGAAGCATACCCTAATTGAGGTGTATAATCGCTTGCCAAATCGCAACTTCCATTTTTCATTCGCTGATTTTAAGCGGGTAGGGTTTATCTTTATTTAAAGAGAGAGAGATTAAATCAGTTATCAGTTATCAGTTATCAGTTATCAGGCGTATGGTGGGGGATTTAGACCCGCCACCAACGCATTCCACCTGGAGGTGGGGGACTTAAACCCAGGGATAAATAGATCACTGATAACTGTTTACTGTTCACTGTTCACTGTTAAATCCTATAAACTATACGAAAAAGTAGCTATGGCAAGCGGTGAAGTATTTGATACCAAAACAAAATCCCTATCTGTGCCAAGGGTAAACCTGCTAACCATGTTCCGACTGGGTTTATTTCAGATGGGGTTGAGCATGATGTCTATCTTGACTCTGGGGGTACTCAACAGAGTCATGATTCAAGAAATAGCAATTCCGGCGACGCTGGTTTCAGTAGTTCTAGCACTGCCTTTATTTGTTGCTCCTTCGCGTGTCTGGTTTGGTCAGATTTCCGATGCCAAGCCTTTATGGGGATACCACCGCACAGCTTATGTTTGGCTGGGCGCGGCAATATTTGCGATCGCAGCATTTTTAGCTATACAAGTGATATGGCAGATGAATGTTGCTGGAAATAGTGCAGGTACTTGGGTATGGACAACCCAAACAATCGGTTGGACAGCACTTTTGGCTTTAGTTTTCGCTGTATACGGTCTAGGAATTTGTGCTAGCGCTACTGCCTTTGCTGCTTTATTGGTGGATATATCTGAAGAAGATAACCGTTCTAAAGTAGTTGGTGTGGTTTGGTCGATGCTAATGGTGGGAATTATAGTTGGGGCAATTATTAGTGCCAGCTTGCTAAAACAGTTAACGCCAGAAGCAACTGTAGAAACCTTGCAGCCAGCAATCAACCGATTGTTTACTATCGTCCCAGCAATTGTATTTGGTTTAGCGATCGCAGCCACATTCGGCGTAGAAAAAAAATACTCTCAATACTCAACCCGTTCCACACTGGTGAATCGGGAAGACAGTATTACTCTAGGCAATGCTTGGAAAATCTTGACAGCTAGCCCGCAGACAGGTATATTTTTCACCTTTTTATTGGTGATGACTATCAGTTTGTTTATGCAAGACCCGATTTTGGAACCTTATGCGGGTCAAGTATTTAAAATGCCTCTAGCGGAGAGTACCAAATTAAATATTTTCTATGGAACGGGTTTACTGATTGCCTACGGCGTTACCGGCTTTTACATTGTCCCGCGTTTGGGTAAGCGCAGAACTGCACGTTTAGGCTGTATGTTGGTAGCATTCTGTGCAATATTGCTAGGTATCTCAGGATTCACAGCTAATGCAGCAGTTCTCAAACTAAGCTTATTCTTTTTCGGTTTAGCCACAGGTTTCTTAACTACAGCCGCAATTAGCTTGATGTTGGATCTGACCGCAGCAGAAGCCGCAGGTACGTTTATTGGGGCATGGGGATTAGCGCAGTCCATCTCTAGAGGAATCGCGGTGGTAATCGGAGGTACAGTTTTGGATATTGGACGCAAGTTGCTACCAAGCCTAGAACTAGCTTATGGACTGGTATTCGTTCTAGAAGCTGTGGGAATGGTGCTATCGATTTGGTTTTTGAATCGGGTGAACATCACAGAATTTCAAACAAGTACCAAACAAGCGATCGCTTCAGTTTTAGAAAGCGATTTAGACTAAACTGTATGGGGCATGGGACAAATGACCAATGACAAATGACTAATAACTAATGAATGATTTTTGGACAACAATTCTAGATTTTGCTCAAACTACCACTACCAAGGTGGGAAAACAGCTCATGCAAGATTTTGGGAAAGTACAGGCTGACCAAAAAGCTGATGGTAGTTTGGTGACGCAAGCAGATAAATGGGCAGATCAGGAAATTCGGGATGCGATCGCTTCTAATTTCTCTGGTTACGGAATTTTGACTGAAGAGAGCGATCAGTCATTCCCCGGTACTGAGTGGTGCTGGGTAATTGACCCTCTAGATGGCACAACCAACTTCACACGCGGTATTCCTCTCTGGACAATATCTCTGGGTTTACTGTATCGAGGTACACCTATTTTTGGGTATATTTACGCGCCAACATTGAATCAAGCTTTTCATGGTTTCTGGGCAGGTTCATCTGGTTTAGCAACACCAACAGGAGCATTTCTCAACAACCACCCCATCCACAGTAGTATAGATAGTCCTAGCAACAATCACTTTTTTAACCTCTGTTCCCGCAGCACCGCAGCTATCAAAAACGGCTTTCCCTGTAAAATTCGCATGTTGGGTGTGGCTAGCTATAACTTCTTGACAGTTGCCACTGGGGCTACTCTGGGTGGTATTGAGGCGACACCAAAAGTTTGGGACTTAGCCGGGGCTTGGGTAATTGTCCAGGCTGCTGGTGGAGTCTGGGCTTCGCTGAAGTCAGAACCGTTTCCATTGTCACCGGGAGAAGATTATAGCGATCGCTCTTTTCCTACCCTTGTAGTTAGTCACCCCGAATTGATTCCGGTATTTCAACCTTTTCTCGAAGGCGTAAAAATTTAATATAATAATTCATTGTGTATCTAAACACAGTATTTTGTTAAACAGCCTGGTAAGCGGCGAAATAGCCGAAATTAAAGTAAACAAGGTTCTAGTCAGACAGAGAAATAATCCTGGTTTTAGTGCAATAACAATGAGCAACTAATTTAAGTACAGTTGTAATTTAAATTACACTATTTAACCTGGTATAAATAATTTTATGTTGTCTAATCTAGATTTAATTCGAGAGTTTGTGCAAAACTCTATTCATAAAAAAGAAGTTTTGTTGTCAAATCCTGCTTTGACAGCCCAAACAGTGTATAATACTAACCAACTGATAGCAAAAGCCGAAGGTGTGATTGCCACCGTCCAGTTATCTAAGACACTATCGGAATTCTCGATTTCTCCAAAATCATCCCAGTGGGAATTGATAAATCAGGCATTAGCAGAATCTAGTTATCTCCTCAAAGGAGAAGTGGATAGTAGAGGTTTCTATAAGTATCAATACTGCGAAGTTCCCAAGGGTTATAAGATGCACTGTACTAAATGTGTGCTTTTATGGCGAGCTTGGTGGAAATATCGCAAGTATACTTCAAGAGTCGGGATTCCGTTGGAACTTCTAATTAGAAAACGGGATTCATGGTATCCAATTAGAGATTTAATTATTAGCGACGGACTTCTTTATATCAAAACTTTAGGAAGTGAGATAGCGCTTGACTCAGACGATCTAGTTACCTGGTTAAGCAAAGTTGATGCAATCAATATTATTAAAGAAATACCTACTACAGAGACATAGGCATGGGTAGGGGCGTAGATTTGTACGCGGATATAACTAATTGATTTGTAAAGATTTTTGAAAGTGGTGTGACAACATAATTCGGCAAAGGAGGCGAAGAGAAATGAAAGGACTTTGGCTCGAAAACAACCAATTGCAGTTACGCACGGATATTCCCATTCCTGAACCACCACAGGGAGAAGCCTTGGTGCGCGTCTTGCGTGCGGGCATCTGTAATACTGACCTAGAACTACTCAGAGGCTACTATCCTTACACTGGTATTTTAGGACATGAATTTGTCGGTGTTGTCGTACAAGGGCCAGAACATCTAGTTAACCAACGCGTAGTTGGAGAAATCAATGCTGTTTGTGGGGATTGTCGGTTTTGTCGTAGTGGACAGCCTACTCACTGCGAAAATCGTACAGTTCTTGGTATTGTCAACCGAAATGGAGCCTTTGGCGAATATCTTTGTTTGCCGGTGGAGAACTTACATTTAGTACCTGATAATGTGCCAACAGAAGTAGCAACGTTTACTGAACCTATAGCAGCAGCTTTGGAAATTCAGCAGCAAGTAGCATTGCATCCAAATGACCGGGTACTAGTGGTTGGAGATGGCAAACTAGGGCAGTTAGTAGCCCAGACACTTGCCTTAACTGGGTGTGAACTTTTAGCTGTGGGGCGTCATCGAGACAAACTGGCTAATCTAGAAGCACGAGGGATTAAAACGAGTCTAGCTGACGCTGTTACAGATGGGTATTTTGATATCTCAGTCGAGTGTACTGGGAACCCAGAAGGATTTGCGATCGCCCGTCGCGCCCTACGTCCTCGTGGTACATTAGTGCTTAAAAGTACTTATGCTGGCAACCTCAACCTAGATGTTTCCTCGTTAGTAGTGGATGAAATAACTCTCATCGGTTCCCGTTGTGGCCCCTTTGCCCCAGCCCTCCAGCTACTAGCCACAGGACAAGTTGATGTGCAACCTCTCATTCATGCCACTTACCCCCTTATTGAAGGGCTTGCAGCTTTTGAACACGCTCAAAGTCGCGGTGTTTTGAAGATATTGTTAGAGATTGGTCAATAGTCATTGGGCATTGGGCATTGGGCATTGGGCATGGGAAAGAGGACTTGGGGACTCTTGAGAATTGAGGACAAGGGGAAACACTTGTTGCAAGTTCTCATTTAAGTCCCCTTGTCCCCTTGTCCCCTTGTCTACCCTGCCCCTGCTCCCTGCTTTCCCTGCTCCCCATTCCCTACTCCCTAACTAATACAAATAAGGATTTGTCTTCGGTTGATAGTCTAAACAATGGATGGCTTCTTCTGTATTGGCAATAGATGGGCGTACAGTACATTTAAGACGGTAATTGTCGGTAAAAAATTGGCAACCACTACAAGGGATTTGATGCATTTGTTTGGCTGTAGTTACACTATCTCGCGCCGCCGTCCAGAGACTCAAAACAGCGAGAATAGTTACAGTCCAAGCAACGACAAAGCAAATCGGGACTAAAAAAGGTTGAATCCCATGAATGAGGAAAGAGATCAGTTGCAACACGATATGTCTTGATACAAATTAGGAGTTAAAGGTATATTAACTCCTAACTCCCAACTCTTAACTTCTTACTATGGAAGTATCATTTAAATTCCAGCATGACCCAGCGCTAAACCAGTGACGAGCATTCCTAGAACCAGGAACGGTTGGGCGCTGGCTTGGTACTTAACATCATTCTTCACTGGGTCACGCAGGAAATACATATCCTGTAAGGTGATTTGCGGAATGATTAAGAGTATTAGTATTGTTGCATACAAATTCTCATGGATGCTGACGAGATAAGCTGCGATCAATCCTTGAAATACATCAATCGTTACTACACAAATCCATGCCGCAGTAGTGATGCCAAACATTACGGGTAGTGAATTTAATCCTAGCTGGCGATCGCCTTCTACACTCTTAAAATCATTAACGATGGCAATACCCAATCCAGCCAAGCTGTAGAACATCGTCAAAATCACGATTGTGGAATTGAGATCGCCAAACAAAGCGTGTCCTGTAGACCAAGGTAGGGTGATATAACTTGCACCCAAGGCGTAGCTACCTAGCCACCCGTTTTGCTTGAGTTTCAGAGGAGGTGCAGAATAAATGTAGGCGATGAAAGAACCGATAATTGCGATCGCTGTAATTGTCGGGAATTCATGACCAGACCACACATCCAGCGCAAACGCCAAACCATAGCCAGCAATTAGTAATACCCAAATCTGAATAATTACCTGGGGTAAGGGAATTGCCCCAGAGGGAATCGGACGATAAGGTTCATTAATGGCATCGATTTCGCGATCGTAGTAATCATTGAGGATTTGGGTGTAACCTGTCATCAATGGCCCAGCCAGCAGCATACAGGTTGCTACCTTCAACACATTTTCCAGTGTCCAAGTATAGTTACCAGAAGAAGCCGCACCACAGACTACACCCCAAATTAGGGGAATCCAGGTAATCGGCTTCATTAGCTGCAAACGAATTTTCCAAATTGAAGTTTCCCCGGACGCAGCACCTTTCATCCCTAGCAGTTGCCTAGTTTTCGCATTGCGATCGGCAGATGCGTTTGCTTGCTCATTAGAATTATTTGCCACTGAGTCTAGTGCCTCAGCTGGGTTAGGGTCTGGGGTAATGGGAGTTGATTCTGACATAATTTATTTTTACTAATTAATTGGGCATTGGGCATTGGGAATTGGGCATTGGGGCATTGGGCATTGGGCATTAGGAATTAGGCATTGGGCATTAGTTATTTTTTATCTGCTTTCCCTGCTTTCCCTGCTTTCTTTGCTCCCCCTGCTCCCTTATCCCTCATTCCCCACTCCCAATTCTCCACTCCCCATTCCCATACCTTAAAACGAAATTATCAAATAATTATTCTGAAACTTTGCTCCAGCAACAGGTCTGCCACTCAGAGCCGGGGGTAAAGGTATATTCCGTCGCTGATCTCCTGCTTCTACCGTGACTTCTGGCCCATATTGGGTGAGTTTGACCTGCTTTTTGTCAAAACTTGGCAAGAATAGGCGTACTTGACGATTGTGGATATCTATTTCAATTGGTTTGGGAGCCTGTAACGCTTGTGCTTCCAAGTTGGGTAAGGCATCTATTAGTGGTTGCCAGTCACCTGTTGACGAGTCAGGAATAACGCTTACAGGTAGGGGAATAAATTCCTCCGATAGATTAGTAGTTGTCTCAGTAGACACAAGCAGAACACCACCAACAGTTAAACCAATTTGTTGAGCACTACCCCACAAATAACGAGCATTTGCTACTTCAATGGGATCTCCTGTGGTCACTAAGAAAGCGGCAAGACGCTTAGGATCAGCAAGAGCGGCTCTCCCCTTTTCTAAGAAATTATTGACTTGGTTCGTGGGCCCTGCAAAGTTATCTGCTGTCCAGTTGACATTGAAAAAGCTGCTAATGAGCGGCTGAATCAAGGGCGATTCAGTAATCGTCTTCCCCAAATCGGAGTTGACAAATAATTGCCGAAATCGCCGGATATACCAACTGAGAGATTCTGGCAAACCCAACATTCGTAACGTTAAAGAGTCACCCGTGCCATCGTAGACGATCGCATCATATTTGCCACTGGCATCATATTCGCGGATAGCATTCAGGGCGAGGGCATTGTCCATTCCCGGCAATGCTACCAGTTCTTGACCAAAAACATCTTTGAATATGGGCGTGCGAAGATATTGCGCCTCAAGTTTCTTCACTTCGTCCCAGTTGCGTTCTAGTAGTACAGATGCTTGAAACTGGACTACTTGCAAATTGGGAGCGATTTCTTGGGGATCAGCAGCAATGGGAGTGCCTAGTAGAATTGATAAGGTTGGTTCTGCTTGTCCTGCTAGAAGTACGCGCTTGCCTTGACTTGCCAATAATTTGGCGGCGGCGATCGCAATTTTGGTACGAGCGGTGCCGCCTTTGCCCAAAAATGTCAATATTAGAGCCATTACTTGATTCCTATTTTCACCGCCGGTCTTTTCAACTCCAACTTAGCACTCAACAAAGAATCTCAGCCTGTGCTTTAAACTTCAGAAGCCAAGAAAAACCCGCTTCTGAGTTCTTTACAGTTACACAGGTTTGATTTCATCTTCAAAAAACCAAGTGGAAGTATTGTCGTCAAACAGCACCACTACACCGATTCCACGACCATCGGTGACTTTATAGCCTTGGATGATACCCACTTGCCCTAGTTTTTTTACCACAGGGGCAGAAACGCGATCGCGCAAGCGAAAGACTTTAACCTTTTGTCCGATTTCCATGCCTGATTACAATTTCAGATAAACCAAATCTCAGTGTAGCGGAATCCGTGACTCTGCTCTCACAAATTCAGTGGAGATGGGGAAGAAAATTCCAAACTTCTAATTTCTAACTCCTGATCTAACAGCTTAAAATTAAATCAACAATCAAACAGGTACAACGATGATGTTTATCACAGCGCAACAGCTAGAACAGCAGATGCCCGATGCAACTCGGTTGTTAAGTGATGAGCCAGAGATGGAAACTTCGTTGCATTGGACAAGAATAGCTGCTTTGGCAACGCTTGGCGGAAGATTTGCGATCATTAGAAGTTAATCCAGATAGCTTGAGTTAAACAACAAAGGTAGTAGTCATGTATCAAACAGATCCACCCCGTCCGCCACAAGAAACCATGCCTACGATGTATGATTTACCCAGTGAATTAGTAGGGGAATCAGGTTTGCCAGATGAATTTCACCGCATTCAGGCGGATTTGCTCAGTGAAACTTGTCAGCCTCTGACTTATCCATCTGAGGAAATTTTACTTGCTAGTGACTTGAATCTTTACTACGACCCCCGCCATACTTTATGGTACAAGCGTCCTGATTGGTACATGGTTTTAGGACTACCTAGTGCTAGCCAACAGCAAGACCTACGCTTAAGTTATGTTATTTGGCAAGAGGGAGTTGTTCCATTTTTAATAGTTGAATTACTTTCACCAGGTACAGAACAAGAAGACTTAGGAAAAACACTGCGAGAGGTCAACCGACCTCCAACAAAATGGGAAGTATATGAACGCATTTTGCGGGTTCCCTACTATGTTGTCTACGATCGCTATGAAAATCGTTTGCGTGCCTTTCAACTCATAGGCACTCGCTACGAGGCAATATCTTTACCAGAGAACCGCTTGTGGCTGGAAGAGTTAGAACTAGGATTGGGTCTTTGGCAAGGTTCTTATCAACAAACAACAGGTTTGTGGTTGCGTTGGTATAATGCAGCAGGTTGGGTACCAACGCGAGGAGAAAAAGCTGAACAAGAACGTCAACGAGCAGAACGATTGGCAGAGTATTTGCGATCGCAGGGAGTTGATCCAGATAATTTGAGTTAGCTAGATAGAGTAGCGCTTAGATCATCACCTGAGCAGACATTCTCAAAAGCATTATCTTTGACTTTTAAACAATTGTATGAGTTATGCAGCCTAATGATTTGTGACAGATAGTTCTAGGAACCAATTAATTTATCAATTGGTCTTACTGGGATAGATGTGGTTAAGAGTATAAAAATGGTCAATAGTAACTTGTGTGTTTAACAATGCTTTTTAAAATAAAGTTTTTATTGTTAAAGTAATACGGTAAAGTAGCCACCAATAGTATAAAATTTGCGAATAATTTAGCTGTGATGTATAGCGGTGTATAAGGATGAAGCTTTCGGTTAAAAGTAATTCAACTTGGTTGCAAATGTGGCGTTACTGGGAATTGCTGCACGTCTTGGTAGCGCGAAATCTTAAAGTGCGTTACCGGGGTTCATTCCTGGGGGTTTATTGGTCGCTCTTGAACCCGTTGATTATGACGGGGTTGTACACTGCAATTTTTGGAGCAACGTTTGCGTCGTATTACAATAACTCAATCCCAAACTATGTATTAGCAGCGTTTACAGGGCTGGTGGTAATCAACTTCTTTTCATCTTCTACCTCTCAGGCATTGAGTAGTGTTGTGGGCAACGGCTCACTTTTGAATAAAATTCGCCTGCCAGTCAGTATTTTTCCCATCTCAATGATTGCAGCAAATGTATTTCAGTTTGCCGTCGGAGTGTTGCCCTTGTTAGGAATTATAACTTTTGTTAAATCTAAGAGCTTAGTAAATGTGCTAGCATTGCTGTTTCCATTTCTAGCGCTGGTTTTAGTCTGTACAGGAGTTGGTTTTTTGGTAAGCGCTTTATATGTATTTTTTAGAGATTTACCTTATTTTTATGAGTTAGTTATATTTGTAATTTGGATCAGTAGTCCTGTATTTTATCCGCCAGCCATTGTTCCAAAAACAGTAAGAGCGTTTTTAGGGTTAAATCCTTTATCACCAATTATTGAAAGTATCCGTCAAATTACACTATCGGGAGCGCTACCGGATTTAAGTTTAATTTGGGGAGCCTTACTCAGTGGCATAATTATTTTGTCACTGGGATGGGTTTGTTTTCACTTGTGGCGACATCAATTTATGGATTTGCTGTAAATGGAAGTAATTCGCCTAGATCAAGTTTCGCTGTGGCGACGGACACAAGAAGAGTTTTCTTATGACCTAAAGAAAACACTGCTGTCTGTTATGGAGGGTAAATATCACCAGCCTGCGAAGAAACTGGTGCTAAATAAGATTGATTTAGTTGTTGAAAGAGGGGAAAAAATAGGAATTATAGGGGCAAATGGCTCGGGTAAATCAACACTATTAAAGATAATTTCTGGGATTTTGCAACCTACCAGTGGTTTAGTGCGAGTGCGTGGACAAATTGCTCCATTGATTGAACTAGGAGCGGGGTTTGATGCAGAAATTTCTGTAATGGATAATATTTTGCTGTATGGTGTATTACTGGGATATTCTCGAGCAGAAATGCGGGAAAGAACGCTTTCAATATTAGAGTTCGCAGAGTTAGAAGATTATGCATTAATACCAGTGAAGGGACTATCTTCTGGTATGGTAGCCCGATTAGGGTTTGCGATCGCCACTGATATACAGCCGGACATTTTGATATTGGATGAAGTATTGTCGGTAGGAGATGAAAGTTTCAAAAACAAGTGTAAGCGAAGGATTGAGCAATTTTGGAATCGTAACGCTACTGTATTAGTAGTTTCTCATGATTTAAAGTTTATAAGACAGTCTTGTGTTCGAGGAATTTGGTTAGATCAAGGAAAAGTACGTTTTAGGGGAAATGCGGATGAAACTGCCGACTACTATTTAAATTCAATAAGTCAAATTTAATGAATATAAATAACCTGATATTAATTATTTACTTATCATTATAAATTCTGTCTTAAGTAAAATTATTTGATGAACTGGGTGAATAGGGCAACTATATGATTAGATAAACTTAGGCAGATATTTGCTTAGGGTTTTTATAAAATTTGCTAAGAATAAAATTATATTCTTTTCGGAAGAATGATAAATTTCAGGAGAATCAGATGGATTACGAAAAAATACTAGAGCGTATTTATAATGTTTATCAAGAATCTGTTATGTTTTATCATCCTGTTGAAAAGGAACAAGATGAACAAAATAAAGCAATAAATATACCTAATAAATTAATACATAATAGTTACGTTACAGAAATTGATGGTAACTATTTACTATTTTTTAATGAGATATATACGAATACTATTCGTAAATGGTTAAAAAATATTTTAAAGAAAATAGCATGGCCTATTTTTAAAAGACAAATTTATTATAATTCTGCTGTTAGACAAATTTTATACAATTTAATACAAAAAAGTGATGAATATTCTACAAGAGATAGAGAGGTAAACGAAAGGTTGTCTCAACTTGAGCAAAAAGTAGAACAGTATTCTAAACTTGAGCAGAAAGTAGAGCAGTATTCTCAACTTGAGCAGAAAGTAGAACAGCTTTCTCAACTTGAGCAGAAAGTAGAACAACTCTCTGCTGAACTACAAGTTAATAATAATGTAGCTAGTCAATTCGCTTCTGCTGAGGAAGCAAAAATTAAGAGTGGATTATGGTTTAATGATCCAATCTGGGTAGGCCATCGTGATAATGGTGAAGCTTACTGGGTTGAGACTACTGAAAGAATTTTAGAAAAGACTTTTGTCTTGCATTCTCTAGCCTATTTATATCAATCTAGGCATATAGAAATTTTAGATGTAGGCGCTGCCGAAAGTCTACTGTCGTATGAGTTAGCTAGTTTTAATTATTCAGTTACAGCAATAGATATTCGTCCCATAGTGTTATTTCATCCCAATTTGAAGTTTGTTCAAACTGATATCTGTAAACCTGTATTACCGCCAGCTAGTTTTGATTGCGTTATCGCTTTATCTACTCTAGAACATATTGGTTTGGGATGGTATGGAGATGAAACAGGAGAGAGTTATGATGTGAAAGCTGTCCAACAGATTAGTTTGCTTTTAAAGCCACAAGGTAGTTTCATACTAACAGTTCCTTATGGGAAAAAAGCTTTAACACCAGTACATAGAATATATAACCAAGAATCTCTCCAAAAACTGATTCAAGATTTCAAGATAATTCAAATATCCTATGGAGTACGTAAGGATGAGTTCACTTGGACTATCACTGAAAACGAATTAGAAGCATCTGAAAAAGAACATAATCAAAATAATTACCTTCCTGGTGCGGTAGCTATGTTGGTATGTAAAAAAAATCTGGTGTAAATAATCAAATCAGAAGTAACGTAACATGAAAATAGCTATTGATATTCAAGCTCTTCAAACAAATAATTCTAGAAATAGAGGTATTGGACGTTATACACAATCTGTAATAGAAGCTATATTTAGACAGCAGAATACTCTCAGTTACCAGTTATATACTAACAGTACTCTACCAGCACCAGAGCTGGATAAGAATTACTTTCAATATAATTCTGTAGATTACCCTTACATTGGTAGTTGCGACATCAATGATCTATTGTTAAAAACTGTTTTAATGGCAGCAGATGTTGACATAATATTTATACCTAGCCCGATGGAGGGTTTTGACTCCACAATACCTGACTATAGCGATTTTACTAAAAAAGTTTTTGTTATCTGCTATGATTTAATTCCCCTTATTTTTTCCGATAAATACTTAAATGATCCGAATTTACGCTCATTTTACATGAAGCGCTTAAGAAATATACAAAATGCTGATTTTATATTCGCAATCTCGGAAGCTACTCGCCAAGATGTAATTAAATACCTAGACATATCTCCTGAGAGGATTTTAAACGTTTCAGGTGGTGTTTCTAGTTTTTTTACTCCAATTCAAGCTCATGAACATCAAGCTTGGTTTGAAACTTTCGCAAAGAAATTTGGTATTTACAAGAAATTTATTCTTTATACTGGAGGTGAAGATTGGCGAAAGAACATTGAAGGGCTAGTTACTGCTTTTTCTACCTTACCTAAAGATTTGCAAGAATGTTATCAGTTAGTAGTTGCTTGCAAAGTTTCTGAGCATTTTAGTAAAGAAATAAATAGTTTAGCTTCAAAATTAGAAATTAATAAATCTATAATATTAACAAATTATGTTACAGATGAAGAATTAAGAGCTTTATACTCAACCTGCTCTCTATTCGTTTTTCCTTCTTTTTATGAAGGCTTTGGTTTACCGCTACTTGAGGCTATTTCATGTGGAGCACCAGCTATTGCAAGTAATAGCTCATCTTTGCCAGAAATTTTAGGTTCTGATGAATTACTGTTTGATCCATACTCACCTTCTGATATGGCTAGGATCATGCAAAAAGTTCTATCTGATGAGAACCTAAGAAAAAAAATTTCTGATAATGCACTTTTACAATCAGCAAAATTTTCTTGGAAATATGTTGCTAAAAATATCCTCGATGTGTTTCAAGAGCATCAGGTATTAAAGAAAGTATCCATCTCAGCTAATCAAAAGCCACAAATAGCTTTTTTTAGCCCATTTCTACCAGCTAAATCTGGTATAGCAGACTATACTCAGGATTTGTTACCATCCTTGGTGCAACATATTAGCCTTGATTTATACCATGATGATAGTTATTTGCCCGATATTAACATCAGTAATAACTTATTTTCTCATAGTAAATTTGAAGAAAGATTAAAATTTCAACTATATGAAGCTATTATTTACCAGATAGGGAATAGTAGTTACCATTCTTATATATACTCCCACTTAATGAGATATTCGGGAATATCTGTGTTGCATGACTATTATCTAGGAGGGTTAATTAATGATATGGAAGCTCGTTGTCCAGAGCTTGGTGTAAAATTTGATAAAGAGCTAGAACACTGTTACGGAAAAGATAGAGCAGTAGAAATTTTAACCCTTTTAAAAACAAAAAATTTAGATGTTAATAAGAATTTATCTGAAGTAGGTATTTATGTAAATAGAAGAATTTTTACACGTTCTCTAGGAGTTATATTACACAGCAAATGGGCTTATAACCATGCTATTAAAGAATTTGTTAATGATAATTGCCATATTGTTCATATACCTCAGATAGTACCAAAGTATATTGTTAAAGATAAATCAGCAAGAGATCAGCGCAAAGAGTTGGGTCTTCCAGACGATAAACTTATAATATCAACCTTTGGATTTATTAATAATACTAAACGTCCGCTACAAATTCTTTATGCATTTAATAAGTATCTTGTAACTCAACCTAATGCTTACTTAATATTTGTTGGTGGTACTGATTACCTTGGTACAATTAATATAGAAGATGAAATTAGAAAGCTAAGTTTACAAAATAAAGTAAAAGTTACTGGCTATGTCAATATGTCAGATTTTTACCATTATATAGAAGCATCAGATATATGCCTCAACTTAAGATTTCCTTTCAACGGAGAAAGCTCTGCATCACTTCTGCGAATTTTGTCTGTTGGTAAGCCTATTATTGTCACAGATATCGGTTCATTCTCTGATTTTCCCAATGATGTAGTCTTAAAAATACCCCAGCCTAGGCACAGTGATGAAGTAGAAGAGATATTCAAATCTCTGGTTTTACTAACTCAAAACCCAGACTACAGACAATCCTTGAGCGAAAATGCATATAAGTATATTTCTAAGGAACATTCCCAAGAAAGATGTGCTAATTTATATGCTAAATTTATCCAGGAAATACTTTCTTCAACTGAAGCAAAAAGTAAAAAACTTGCTGACTATGTGGGACGTGAATTAGCTAAAGTTGCACCCAATATATCCAAAAAAGTGCTTACTAATTTTGCTATAGCAGTAGAGAATTCCTATAAGGAAAAACAGCAAGTAGTTAAAAATATTAATTTTAATGATTCTGTAATATCAATACAAGAAAATAGATAAAAGTAATTTAGATATAGTTATAGTGATCACAGATATTTCTACTAATTTTGGCATAGAAGTATTAGCAAAAAAAGAAGTTATGCTACGAGAAATTTTAAATAAAGAAAAAATAAAACTGGAATTTATTATAGACATATTATCTATACTTGAATTTCGCGTTTTATCCTTGGGAATATCTATGATTTTAATTGGTATTAAACCAAGTATTATGGCTTCCATAAGGTTAAAAAAATAATATAGTAGTCTTTACAGAGATAAAATTAAAAAAAGGGAGTATGACAACAAAAAAAGCGTTGATCACAGGTTTAACCGGACAAGACGGCTCTTACCTTGCTGAACTATTGCTAGATAAAGGTTATGAAGTATTCGGTTTAGTCCGCCGTTCAAGTTCTAGCAATCTTGACCGCATCAATCATTTTTCTAATAATATTCAAATTTTATCTGGTGACCTTCTAGATCAATCTTCCTTAATGGATGTGATTGCTGAAGCTCAACCTGACGAAATTTATAATCTTGCCTCACAAAGCTATGTCCCCATTTCTTGGACACAGCCTGCTCTAACGGCTGAATACACAGCACTTGGTGTCTCTCGCTTACTAGAATCTATCCGTCGCTGCAAACCAAATGCTAGGTTCTATCAAGCCTCCAGTAGTGAAGTTTTTGGTCAACCTGACGAATCACCCCAAACCGAACGTACTGCTTTCCGTCCCCGTAACCCTTATGGTGTAGCGAAAGCTTATGCTCATTGGATGACTATCAACTATCGGCAAAAATATAATCTTTATACTTGTTGCGGTATCACTTATACCCACGAATCACCTCGACGCGGTACAGAATTTGTATTTCGTAAAATCACACATACTGTGGCTCAAATCAAACTTGGTTTGGCAAATGAATTAAAATTAGGAAACCTAGAAGCTCGCCGTGACTGGTGCTACGCCAAAGATGCTGTTTACGCCATGTGGCTGATGTTACAGCAAGAGCAACCCAATGACTACATCATCGCCAGTGGTGAAACTTACTCTGTTAAAGAACTTGTTGAGTGTGCCTTTAACTGTGTTGGGCTTAATTGGGAGGATTATGTCTCAGTAGACCCCGCTTTTTATCGCCCTGATGAACCTGTGCAGTTAGTTGGCTGCATTGATAAAATTAAGACTGAGATAGGTTGGCAGCCTGAATACTCCTTTAATCATTTAGTTGAGTTAATGGTTGATTATGATCTTAAGAAATTGAGTAGTTAGCTCGTTTAAGCTCTTACTCATAAGTAGCCAGTAATTAGACAAGGAAAAAGCAAAATATCTTACCTAAGAATGTGATAATCGAGTTTCTTTATTATAGAATTTCTTAGGTATAGATATACTGCCACGAACTATCAGAATCTTACAATAAAAATGATTATTATTAGGTTTTAAAATGAAGATATTTATAGATTGCACTCATACTGCAAAACATACATATAAAAATACTGGCATTCATCGAGTAGTTCGTGAATTAACATCTGAATTATTAAAAATAAGTTTAAATCGTACAGATATAGAAATAGTAGCAGTTATGTTTAATGGTATTTCCATACAGAGAGTGACTAGTCTTGAACAGCAGGAACACAGTGTTTTCGTTATAATTAATAAATATCTTGAGTTAGTAAAAATAAATATAAAAATTGAAGTTATACTTTCTAAAATCAAAAATAAATTTATAAATTTGTTATCAGATATATCAACTTTAATTTATTGGTTTGATTCAAACGCAGTCAATAAAGAAAATATTGTGCTGGAATTTGAAGGTTCTACAATCCAACCAGGAGATATTTATGTTATAGCTGATGCTAATTGGGATCTACCTAAAACTTACTACCGATTTTTAGAGGCTTTAAAAAAGCATAAAGTTACTATTGTAGCTATATGTTATGACCTTATTCCAATAAAGTTTCCACACTTCTCTTCCAAAAAGTTTACTGAAGCTTTTACAAAATTTTATAGTGAGTATTCTACTTTATTTGATAATGTGTTGTGTATATCTAAAAATAGTGTAGAAGATTATAATAATGCCAAAAAAGAAGGGATATTAGCTAATGATAGTACTCAGGTTGTCCAAAGTTTTCGCTTAGGATGTAACTACTTAAAACATAATTATGATTTAGAATTAGAAAATACTAATCTTGAGATCAAAAATAAATTAATAAATAAAAAATATATTTTGGTAGTTGGTAGCCTAGTGCCCCATAAAAATATTAAAGCTATTATTTCAGCGTTTGATTTACTGATAAATTCAAATTTTGAAGACACGTATTTAATCTTTGCAGGTAATAAGGGGTGGCACTTAGAAACTGATAATTTAATAGAATCTAACAAAGCTTATGGTACACTTATACACATATTAGGTTCAGTTACCGATGTTCAGCTAGATATTCTTTATAAAAATTGTTACTGTTTAGTTCAAGCTTCCTTTTATGAAGGATTTGGCTTACCTGTTGTAGAAGCACTACAACACTGTAAACCTGTAATTGCTAGCATTGGTGGATCTTTACCTGAAGTTGGGGGTGATTTTTGCATATATTTTGATCCTACTCAACCAACAGAACTCTACGAAGCTTTAAAAAAGTTACTTGATTCAGATAGTTACTACAATCATTTGGTAGAACGCATAAAAAATGAGTATCGGCCATTTTCATGGCAAGAATCTGCTGAACAGTTTCTCTATTGTTTGTATAATTAAATTCAGTTTAAATAACAACTTAAATATTTGCTGGTCAATCTATCTTTTTTGTCTACAAAACCCACAGGTATAACAACCTACGCTTTAAATATCCTTGCGAATCTTCAATCTTTCCAACTGACATTATTAACTTCGCAAATTATTTCTAAGCATAAATGTTATATAATTTCTCAAAATTTAACTCCAGACCACGGCACAAAAGGTCATCTTAATCGCCTGCTATGGACACAATTTCAACTACCAGAAATCTATAAAAATCTCAAATCTAGCCTCTTATTCTCCCCCCTCCCAGAAGCACCCCTTTATAGCAACTGTCGTTTTGTAGTCACATCTTTTGATATGATACCGTTGCGTTTTGCTAAACGCTTCTCACCACTCACGCTGTACCACCGCTACTATACTCCCCAAGTTCTTAAGCAAGCACAACATATTATTTGCATCTCCCAGACTACAGCTAAAGACATTACCGATTTTTACAAAATTCCTGCCAGCAAAATTACTTCGATTCCTTTGGCGCACGATCGCACTCACTTCTCCCCTTTAAATCTACCTACCCGCAACTACTTTCTCTACATTGGACGCCAAGATCCATACAAAAACATCCAGCGACTCATCAGTGCTTTTGCTGCCTTACCTAACTACAAAGACTATGAACTGTGGTTAGCAGGGCCAAGCGATCGCCGTTATACCCCAATTTTAAAAGCGCAAGTTGAACAACTAGGTATAAATAATCAAGTAAAGTTCCTAGACTATATTCCTTACAGCGAATTGCCAAAAATTATCAATCAAGCGATCGCTCTGGTTTTCCCCAGTCTCTGGGAGGGTTTTGGTTTACCTGTCCTAGAAGCAATGGCTTGTGGTACTCCCGTCATTACCTCCAATATCTCCTCCTTACCAGAAGTAGCTGGCGATGCGGCGATTCTGATTAATCCCTATAACACCGGAGAAATTACAGAAGCAATGCAGGCGATCGCTAACGATTCGGTATTGCGATCGCGCCTTTCTAGCCAAGGTATCACTCATTCTCAACAATTCAGTTGGGAAAAAACAGGAAAAGCAACCGGCGAAGTTTTATCCCGCTATCTGTAAAAGATAACCTAACGCCAGAATTTAGATTTCAGAAGGCAGAAAGGAACCCACGTTCAAAAACCTGGAATTGAAGTAAGGACGACGCCAGATGCTCCACCTGAGATGCATTTCAAGACCGCACTGGCTTCCTTATGCCTCCTGGCACTTATTAGTATTTCTTTGCTTCTGCCTTCTGCCTTTCTTTGTAAGGATTTTGAATTTTGTCAAGTTTTCAGATTATCTTGACTAATGACTAATAACTAATCCTCTTCTCCTTATGAAAGCACTAATTCTCTCAGGCGGGAAAGGTACACGTCTACGTCCTCTCACTTATAGTGGAGCAAAACAACTCGTACCAGTTGCGAATAAACCTGTTTTATGGTATGGCATTGAAGAAATGGTCGCTGCTGGTATTACTGATATTGGTATCATCATCAGTCCGGAAACGGGGGCAGAAGTCCAAGGAAAAACCGGAAATGGAGAATACTTTGGAGCGAACATCACCTATATCATACAAGACCAGCCACTTGGGCTTGCTCACGCTGTCCAAGTCGCCCGTCCCTTTTTAAAAGATTCTCCCTTTGTCATGTATTTAGGCGATAACCTGATTCAATTAGGTGAGTTACGTTACTTTTTGCAACAATTTAGCCAACAACAGCCAGATGCTTTGATTCTCTTGCGTTCGGTTGCCAACCCTAGCGCCTTTGGTGTGGCTCAGGTAGATGAAACAGGACGAGTATTACAGCTAATTGAAAAACCTAAAGTTCCTCCTTCAAATTTGGCATTGGTAGGAGTTTATTTCTTTTCTCACCTCATCTTTGATGCGATCGCAAATATTCAACCTTCCAGCAGAAGCGAATTAGAAATTACTGATGCTATTCAATACCTAATTAATCAGGAAAAGCAAGTTTTAGCCTACAATCTCCAAGGTTGGTGGCTTGACACGGGTAAAAAAGATGACTTATTAGAAGCCAACCGATTGATTCTCGACACCTATTTAACAGTATCAGTTGTTGGAGAAATTGATAGTAAAAGTCAGATTATTGGACGAGTCCAAATTGGTGCAAAATCTAAAGTAATTAACTGCACAATTCGGGGGCCAGTAGTTATTGGTAGCAATTGTCATTTAGAAAACTGTTTTATTGGCCCCTATAGTAGTATTGCTAACAATGTTACACTCATTGATACCGATTTAGAACACAGTGTAATTTTAGAAAGTGCTAAAATTTCTGGAATTCATCAGCGCATTATTGATAGCGTGATTGGACAACGGGCACAATTGGTTCTTGCACCCCGTCGCCCCAAAGCTTTGCGATTTTTAATTGGCGATGACTGTCAGATTGAACTAACCTGATTTACTTGTTAAAAATAGCACAAGCCACGGTCGAAGTGTTACCTGCTAACTGTAAAATATAGGCATTAAATTACTCTTACAATTAACACTGTGGCAAATTACTAGAAATAATATTAATGAGTATTGTACATACTAAAATTCCCGAAGTTATACAACTTGAACCTCAAGTATTTAGAGACGATCGCGGTTTCTTTTTTGAAGCCTACAACCATCAAAAATTTGCTCAAGAGACTGGTATTGTTACGAATTTCGTCCAAGATAACCACTCTTACTCCAAACAAAATGTTCTGCGGGGATTGCACTACCAAATCCAACAACCCCAAGGTAAACTTGTCCGGGCTATTGTTGGCACTATCTTTGACGTAGCTGTAGACATTAGAAAAAGTTCTCCTACGTTTGGTAAATGGGTAGGTCATGAACTCAGTGCTGAGAACAAACGCCTATTGTGGATACCACCAGGCTTTGCTCATGGCTTTCTTGTGCTTTCAGAAATAGCTGAAGTTCTCTACAAAACTACAGATTACTACGCACCCCAAGGCGATCGCACAATTTTATGGAACGATCCAGATTTAGCTATAGATTGGCCTTTGAGTGCGCCACCGATTTTATCAACTAAAGACGAAGCCGGGAAACCTTTAAGAACTGCTGAAGTATTTGATTAAGCTTGATGATTGCGTTAGGCTCAAGAACTAATTAGGATGAGTAAATCAATTTTGCTGATTGGTAGCAACGGTCAAGTGGGTAAGGAACTGCAACAAATACTCCCCTACTACGGCGATATTATCTCAGTAGAACGCCCAACAGTAGACCTTGCCCAACCCGATACCCTCCGCAATATTATCAGATCAAAACAGCCACAAATCATCATTAACGCCGCAGCTTATACTGCTGTGGACAAAGCAGAAAGCGAACCCGAACTTGCTAGCGCTATTAATGCGATCGCACCTCTAATTATTGCTCAAGAAAGCCAAAAATTAGGAGCTTTTCTAATTCATATTTCAACCGATTATGTTTTTGATGGTAATCGGTATCGCCCTTACCAGGAAACCGATGCAACTAATCCCTTAAGTATTTATGGTAAAACCAAACTTGCTGGAGAAGAAGCAATTCAAGAAACTTGCGCCTATCACCTCATCCTCCGCACTGCTTGGGTTTATGGAACCTTTGGCAAAAGTAATTTTGTCAAAACCATGCTGCGACTAGGTGCAGAACGCCAAGAAATCCGTGTTGTCGCCGATCAAATTGGTAGCCCGACTTGGGCGCAAGATATAGCCACAGTTATAGCTCAGACAATTCCCCAGTTAACCCCAGAAATTAGCGGTAGGTATCACTACACTAATAGCGGCGTTGCTAGCTGGTATGATTTTGCCGTCGCTATTTTTGAAGAAGCACAACAGCTAGGCTTTCCTTTGAAAGTTGAACGTATTGTCCCCATTACAACTGCCGAATATCCCACACCAGCCCGTCGCCCTGCCTATTCTGTGCTTGCTTGCGGAAAAATTTCAGCAATTTTAGAAACACATCCGCCTCATTGGCGACAAAGACTCCGGCAAATGCTTAGAGATTTGAAAATTGGGCATGAATAATGGGGCATTGTTCATTAAATTTCTTCCCTATTCCCTACAGACGCGATGAATCGCGTCTCTACAAATTTTCTATTTATTTTTACTTTTCAAAACTCCCGTTTCATGTTGTATTGGCAAAACATCTAAAATATCAGTTTGGGAACAATATTTTAAATCTTCGTGACAGTCAAGACGCAACAATCGTTGACCGTGACTAGCTTGGTGAAGTAATCCCAATAAGTTATCTTGCCATTGAGAGTAAAGAGCGATCGCACTTATTACTTCATCGTTACCAGCTAATTCTTCTGGTGAAAGCTGGGTTTGCTGTAAAAGACTATGAGCGATCGCACCTGCACAAACTGTATCCTCTAAAGAAAAACTGCCTTCCCAACCAGAACCAATAATCCACACTGCCTCTGGTTGCTTTTCTAAAAGGAATTGCACCACTGCCGCCCGGTTAATCAAGGCTGCTGCTAATAGATTTGGGGAGTCCTGTACCCGTTGTAAGGCACGAGTGCCATTGGTGGTACTGATAAACAAGCGACGCCCTTGCACTAATTCTGGTGTGCAGTCGAGAGGAGAGTTACCCAACTCAAAGCCAGCTACTTTCGCGCCACCGCGTTCTCCAGCCCGCAGACGTTTTTCAGAAGGCCATTTTTCGCTTACTTTAATTAATTGATCTAAATCGCTGAATACTTGTACAGCTTCGCCTCCAGCTGCCAAAACTGTCGCAATTGTGCTAGTGGCTCGCAAGACATCGACTGCGATCGCACATTCTGGCGCTTTACCTGTTGGAGTTAATTCAGGAGTGTGGTATACGAATAGCTTCACGCGCTGGATACACCTAGTTTAATACTACTGTCGCAAATAACATTTTACCTAGTTGGTGTCACTAACTATAATCTCAATTTTTCCCAGATGATTTTTTACCATCAAAAAGCACAATATATGTCATTTAATACATACAGGGCGCTGAGAAATAAATCTGCTGGGATTTTAACTAAATTTAAAGAGTCCTTAATAAATACTCAAAAAGCCTATTTTTATCTGAATAGACTTTCAGACTGCTGCACTATCTTGTAATCTAAAACAAGAACAGACTTATCTTTATGGGGAAAAAGTTACAGCTTCAAGGTTACAGCGCGAAGAGACGGATATTTACTTATTCCCCACTCCCCACTCCTCATTGAAATTGCTATGGCACCTTTACCCGATTACCGCCCTAAACAGCTATCTTTAGGCCCCTTAGAAGCGGAAATTTTAAATATTATCTGGGAACTTGGTTCAGTCACAGTAAAGGATGTACACGATCGCATCCTCACCGATCCCAACCGCGAATTAGCGTATACTTCTGTCACCACTGTCTTACGTCGCCTCACCGATAAAGGTTGGCTAGCCTGCGACAAGAAAGAGCGAGCGTTCTACTGGCGACCAATGCTGAGTAAGCAGCAATCAGATGTCATCAAAGCTCACGAGCAGTTACAGCGATTTCTGGCAGTGGGGAACCCCGATGTTATTGCTGCTTTTGCTGATAGTTTAGATGAAGCAGCCAGTGAGCAAATAGCAGCCATCGCCAAACGTATTCAATCTGCACGCCAAGCCAGGGAGGAAAAATGATGCATCTAATAATGATTTTGAATGCTTTGGCAGTTGCCTGGTGGTTAAGATCCGCTTGGAAGCAACCCCAAGGCAATTGGAATTTGCGGTGGAGGCGATCGCTATTTTTGTTCCTCTTCCCCCCCTTGCTAATTTTCATGACAGCGATCGCTGTGCTGTTCATGGGGCCTCAAGGACAAATGGGTGGAATGTATACAGGCTCAATTAGCTATTTAATAGCATTAATTTATTTGGCATTTTTTGCCATTTCATGCATTAAACTTGCCTTCCAGGGTTGGCAGTCTGTAGAATCTGCCCGTAACTGCCCTTTAGTGAACGTTGGCGATAGACGAGCTAGACTGCTGCAAACGGGAGCGTTGTTTGCAGGTCAAATCGGTTTTTGGCAACCAGAATTAGTAGTTAGCCAAGGATTAGTGCAAACTCTCTCACCGATTCATCTAGAAAGCGTCTTAGCCCATGAGCAAGGGCATCACTATTACAGGGATACGTTCTGGTTTTTCTGGCTGGGTTGGGTGCGTTCTTGCACTGCATGGTTGCCGAATACAGAGCCTTTGTGGGAAGAACTTTTAGCTTTGCGCGAACTTCGTGCCGATGGTTATGCAGCATTGCAGGTAGACCCTCTGGTGTTAGCAGAGTCACTTTTATTAGTAGTTAGTAGCGGCCCCGTTTTATCGGAAATTTGCTGTGCTGCATTAGGTTCCTCTGGTGCAGATCGCTTAGAACAAAGAGTAGAAGCTCTATTAGCACCACCAGAAGCAACCCCAGAACCTCAATTGCAATCGTGGCATGGCTTTCTTTTGGCGTTCCTGCCTCTACTGACTGTGATATTTCATAGTTAATTTGAATTTAGCCAGTTGCTATAGCACAAAACTGCGACTATAGCGACATCCATCGTCCCTGTAGTAACATCCGTCATCCCTGTAGCGACATCCGTCGTCTCTGTAGCGACATCCGTCGTCTCTGTAGCGACATCCGTTGTCCCTGTAGCGACATCCGTTGTCCCTGTAGCGACATCCGTCGTCCCTGTAGTGACATCCGTTGTCTCTGTAGTGACATCCGTCGTCCCTGTAGTGACATCCGTCATCCCTGTAGCGATATCCGTCATCCCTGTAGCGATATCCGTCATCCCTGTAGCGATGTCGGTTGCCACATAACGATGAAAATTTTGAATATAGCGGTTCCCAATTGCATGGAATACAGACCTAACCCCCAGCCCCTTCCCTTCAAGGGAAGGGGAGTAAGATTCAAAGCCTCTCTCCTAAAAGGAGAGAGGTTTGGAGAGAGGTCAAAACTGTACTGCACCCAAGCGAGAACCACTATAGGGTTGTTATATTATTCTTCTTCTAGCAACTGTTCTATATATTTTTGTACTAAAGGCACTTGAAAAGCATTGCCTTCTTGAGTCAAGATTTCTTTTCGCGTTAGTTTGCGGACAACGCCTTTGTCTTGCTGTGTGGGAGTTTCCCCGTAAATTATCCGGCGCAGGAGAGAGCGATCGCTATCTGCTAAACTCTTCCATAATTCCCGAAAATACTGATCGCCTCGCTCAAGCACAACAGGTATAACTTCCTTAACATCTTGTGCAGTAGCTTTGGCTGTATCTGCTTCTCGCCTGTTTCTTCTGATATCGCGGTTTAGCAACTCCACCACCTCATAACACACCAACTGAACGAGATAAGGTTGACAGCGAGTAAGTTGGATAATTTCATCTACAGCAGTTGGTTCATAGATATCGCGGAAGTTCTCCACTGGCTGTTGAATCAAATCGCGGGCTTCTGAGTCGTGCAGGTAAGTCATTCGCAAAGCACGGGTGTTAATTAGATAGTCACTCCAGTAATCATCAAGTTCAGATAACTCCTGTGAACCACTAAAAAGCAAAATCCACTTCTGTTGGCGTTGCAGCAGGTTACGGATAAAATCCATTATCGAATTTATCAGGATATTTCAAAAGGCTTTCAAAATCATCCAAACAGAGAACAGGTAGCTTTCCTTGCTGTTTCCATTCCTTAACCGCATCTGAAAAAGCTTGACGATTAAGCGGTTTACTCTTCCAAGGATTTTGCAGACTGCGTTGTTGCCATCCCGGAACATGATTCAGTAAACCTTCAGCTACAGCGTCATAAAAACCCGTTTCAGTTTGGCAATCTACACCCCGTAACGGTAAGTAAACAACCACATAACGATTGGTGTTTTGTAATACTCGCTGCTCCCAAGTCCGAACAAAATAATACAGCAACGAAGATTTACCAATGTGCTTCTCACCAACTATATTGATACTGGTAGGCTGATCGCCCTTTATCCGAGATGCGATCGCGTTTAATTCATCTTGACGACCGACAAACAGCCTGGGATCTTCAATCATCCCCGCAGCCACAAAAGGATTAGAAGGCATAGCTCCAGAAGCCATGTAAAGCGTTATCCTAGTTTCAGCAATTTAAGTGCAATCACCTAAAAGAATAGCACTTAGTGTAAAACAGACCCTTGATGCGATCGCCAGTTTCCTAAACTAGATTAACAGCACAATCCCTTTAACACCTTTGCCAAATACTCATACTGCTCTAAAGTATTGTAAATCTGTGCCGAAATTCTTAGCAACAGCCGAGGTTTTTCCTGCCACGGTATCAATTGCACTTGAATACCAAACTTATCAAACAACTCATCATGTATAGACATGAAATCGCGGTTTTCTAGAGTCGTAGGCATTGGCACAACTGCCATTGAACCAATCATCTCCTCTGGACAAGGCGGCTGTACTTCCAGCGTTTCACAAAGTAGCTGTCTTCCCTGCAATACTAGCTGATGATTTTGCTGTCTTAATTCTGTCCACCCACCAGGTAGCAACGAACCCATAAAAGCGATCGCTTGTGGTACACACATATAAGCTGTAGGATCGTCTGTACCTGTCCAGTCAAATTCCAACTGAAAGCGGCTTTTATCAGTGCGTGGCGAATTTGTGCCGTGGCTAATTGTTAAGGGACGAATTTCTGACTGTTTATCTCGTCGCACATACAAAAATGCTGCTCCTTTTGGGGCACACAGCCATTTATGACAATTCCCGGTGTAATAAGCTGCGCCAATCTCTCGCAAATCGAGAGAAATCATTCCAGGCGCATGTGCCCCATCTACCAATGTATCTACACCCCGTTGTTGCAACTCCTTCGCCAACTCTTGAATCGGGAAAATTAACCCTGTCTGGCTGGTAACATGATCCAAAAGTGCTAATCGGGTTTTTGGTGAAACTTGCTCAATTACTGCTGCCACTACTTGCTGTGGCGAGTCTATGGGGAAAGGAATTTTTGCCACCACCACCCGCGCACCAGTGCGACTGGCAACAAAATCAAGTGCATTGCGGCAAGCATTATATTCGTGGTTGGTTGTGAGTATTTCGTCCTCTGGTGAAAACGTCAGCGACCTTAACACCGAGTTAACGCCAGTAGTTGCATTGGGGACAAATACTAAATCCTGGACATCAGCACCCACAAAGGCCGCCAGCTTACCTCTAGCATCGTCTAGCAGGGGTTCCCACTCCCTACCAAAAAAGCGTAGGGGTTCTTGTTCGAGTTGCGATCGCAGTCTTTGTTGAAACTCCAGAACTTGTTTAGGACAAGCACCAAAAGACCCATGATTCAGAAACGTCACAGTCGAGTCAAGCGACCATAAATCTCTGATGGATAATCTAGAATCCAAAATTTAAAATCCAAAATTGATAAACTCCCCAGGCCGGATTCGAACCAGCGACCAATCGATTAACAGTCGATCGCTCTACCACTGAGCTACTGAGGACCACTCACGATTTATAATCTTAGGACTAAAAATAGTATTTGGCAAGTACTTTCGCCAATATATTTTTTTAGATGCTTAATTTATAGAATTTTTGCAGCCAAAACCGATTCAGGAACTTAAGCAGAGACTGTTAAATCCTAATATCTACTATAATCCCATTCGTAATTCAGCCAAACGCTGCCGCGCCTTAGCATCAATAGCATTAGCTAAAAACCTACTCTTGGATTGTTTGCGTGTATGGTACTTTTGTCGCATCCGACAAACGGTAGCTTCTACTTCCCCACAAAGTTGTTGTGCCGACAACCATTCAGCCCCATACCCTTGTATCATCAACTGCTGTGCCCGATCTGATGTAGCAACAATTACACGAGAAATCAAAGATTGAGCTATTTGGTGGCGGAAAGAAGCGCAGGATTTTTCAATATAAGTATCTGCTGTTTGCCCAAAATCAGTGTAATAAACAGACAAAAGCTCAGTAATAATTTCTTTATTACTAGAGCAATTCTGATATTGAGCATCAAAAACTATCTGAGTTGTGTAACCTTGAAACGCGCTATAACCAGTCATTGCTTCCACAAGTTCGCCCCGTGCGGCCTCTAGTCCAACGCTATCACGCGTTTTTTTAAGGCAAGGCCAAGCGCCTATTATATTGTAGCCGTCTACTAACAAAACGGCTTGGAGTAAAGAACGGGGCATGGTTTTTGATCACAATTTTCTAGAGTTAACAAAATTCATTCATAAGTTTTATAATAATTGATGCATAGTCTGTAACACTATGCTACACAGAATAAAATACGGCAGCCTTACAAAACTAAAACTTAAGACAGACGTACAAACTTAAAACGCGCCTTTGTTTTAAAAGGCGCGTTGCAGTTCTTTTTTAGAAGTAATGAGAACGAAGAGTGCTGAGTTAAAAAACCACCTACAAAGAGCGAAGCATCTACGGGCATGAAAGCCTGAGTACTTTTTACTTAACTCAACACTCAGCACTGGCTCAACCATAGCTATCCGCTAACAGCACTTAATTAAGAGGCTTCGCTGTGTACCTCCATTAGACATTGTTTGAGGCGTTGAGGTTCACCCCTATCTACGAGAGAGCCTTTTTCTAGCAAGAAAGCGCCATCACAATAATTTAACTCGTCTAATCGATGTGTCACCCACAGAGCCGTAATACCTCGACTTTTGACAAGGCGGCGCACACCAGCCACCAAATCCAACTGACTATCTGGATCTAGTAAGGCAGTGGGTTCATCTAATAATAAGACTTCACAGCGACGGGCGATCGCACCAGCGATCGCTACTCGCTGTTTCTGTCCCCCAGAGAGTGCATAGATAGGACGTCGTAGGAGGGCAAGCAAATTCACCGCTCCTAGTGCCTCCTCAACCCTTGCTCTAGTGGCAGCAGGCGGTAACTTTTCTTCCACCAATCCAAAAGCCACATCAGCACCAACCGTTGGCATTACCAGTTGATGATCCGGATTTTGGAAGACAAAGCCAACAGGATGCAAAACCTGAATTTCCCCAGACTCAGGAGCTAGTAGCCCCGCCAGTAGTCTAAGTAACGTTGATTTCCCACTGCCATTTGTACCCAAAAGCATCCAAAATTCGCCCTTTGGTACTTCTAAAGAGCAAGATTTGATAACTTTCTCTCCATTAGGCCAATTGAAATTTAAATCCTTGACCTGAATGCCCATTTGAGCCATTTGTCAACCTTGGTTACTCAGCAGCTACAGCGAAAAATCCAGGTGGTCTACCACCACCAGGGGTTGTACCATCTTTCTGAACAATCTGCACCCCAGAAATTTCACTAGCGCGGACAGCAATTTTTTTCTCTGTCTTGCCCTCGCACTTGAGTTCCACAATGTCAGGGTTACCAGAGCGTATTGCTGCCAAAATCAGCTGATAGACAGCCTCAGCATCCTCTGCTGACTTACGTTGTACAGAGATAGGGAAAGCAGTGTTTCTGATGCTTAAATCGATGGTAAACATTTAGCAATAATCAAATTTAACTGTGGACTCATTTTAGCGTCAGCTGACTGATTCTAGGAAAATGGGCATTGGGCATTGGGCATTGGGCATGGGGCATGGGGCATGGTGAAGAGGACTTGGGGACAAGGAGAATTAGGGACAAAGGGAAAGACTTGTTGCTAGTTATCACTCAAGTCACTTTGTCTCCTTGTCTCCTTGTCTCCCCTGCTCCCTCATCTCCCCACTCCCACCTCATCTGAATCAAAAATAAATTTTTATTACAAAACCCCTAGAAAAATTAACGATTTACACCTAATATGATTAAAGGTGTGTAAAAAATTGTAAACTAGGTTAACAACCCGGTTAACTTTCTGCTTATGGAAGGCTTTTATTTAGCCATCTATAATACAGATACAACCTGTACTTATAAACATTTGGAGATTTGCTCTAATGACCATCGCAGTTGGACGCGCCCCTAGTAGAGGGTGGTTTGACGTATTAGACGACTGGCTCAAGCGCGATCGCTTCGTATTCGTAGGTTGGTCAGGGATACTATTGTTTCCCTGCGCCTTCCTAGCACTAGGCGGTTGGCTGACCGGTACCACCTTCGTCACCTCTTGGTACACCCACGGGTTAGCCTCCTCCTACCTAGAAGGCTGTAACTTCCTGACAGTGGCAGTATCCACCCCCGCCGACAGCATGGGACATTCCCTATTGCTGTTGTGGGGACCAGAAGCTCAAGGCAACCTGACCCGTTGGTTCCAATTGGGTGGTTTGTGGCCATTTGTGGCTTTGCACGGAGCCTTTGGTTTGATTGGCTTCATGTTGCGGCAATTTGAAATTGCTCGTCTAGTAGGTATCCGTCCTTACAACGCCCTGGCCTTTTCCGCTCCCATTGCAGTATTCGTCAGTGTATTCCTGATGTACCCCTTGGGACAATCGTCATGGTTCTTTGCACCTAGCTTTGGCGTAGCTGCTATTTTCCGGTTCCTATTATTCCTGCAAGGGTTCCACAACTGGACACTCAACCCCTTCCACATGATGGGTGTTGCGGGTGTATTGGGTGGTGCTTTGTTGTGTGCCATTCACGGAGCCACAGTGGAAAATACCTTGTTTGAAGACGGAGATGGTGCTAACACCTTCCGCGCCTTCAATCCAACCCAGTCTGAAGAAACCTACTCAATGGTGACAGCAAACCGTTTCTGGTCACAGATTTTCGGTATTGCTTTCTCTAACAAACGCTGGTTACACTTCTTCATGTTGTTCGTGCCAGTCACAGGCTTATGGATGAGCGCCGTCGGCATCGTCGGTTTGGCACTCAACCTGCGGGCTTATGATTTCGTCTCCCAAGAATTGCGGGCGGCGGAAGACCCTGAGTTTGAAACCTTCTATACCAAAAACATTTTGCTTAACGAGGGTATCCGCGCTTGGATGGCTCCTCAAGATCAACCCCACGAACAATTTGTATTCCCTGAGGAAGTTCTACCTCGCGGTAACGCTCTCTAATATTAAAAGCCGACCCATGACTTAAATTAGGGTTGTGGTTGCTGAAAATTGACACCAACCAGATTAAATAATCTTTTTTGCATAAGCCAAAAAAGTGTCAATATTTCCCATTCTCCAGTCATCTCCCGCCTTTTGGTGGGAGATTTTTTTATATATCGTTAATATCTCTAAATTTATGTGTTATCTTGAATAAAGGTTATAAACCCAGAGTAAATGCTCTGCCCTTTTGAGACTAAGACCGCTTAGGCAACAAGGAGGTGATGCCCATGATAGAAAGTAGTAAATGCATGGGTCATCAGGTTGCAGTTAGCCGGCTGTGCGCCGGGGCTGTTCTCTAAAAGTTAGCCTTAGTTATCTTTGAGATACTAAGTTAGCTCAAGTAGCTAGGCAAGCTCGGAGTTCCTTCCGGCAGTCTGGTTGCAACCTGAAGACCCGCTAGACCGCTTTGAGTTAGATCATCCGATATAACTCAGAGCGGATAGTTTTTTATGGATAAATTTTATCAACAAGAAAACTCTCTTTACGAAGCTGTGATTATTGCTTACTACAAGCCAGTAGAATCTACATGAAACGTACTGTTAGTATCCCAGTTGATTTACCATCGGATAAATTTTTACCTTTGATGAACCAGTGTGCAGAGATATTTAACGCACACGTTGACTGGGCTATTGCTAAGAGTAGTTACAACAAAAATAAGGCACACAAGGAACTGTATCACTTGTTAAGAGTTCAGTATCCGTGTGTGCCTTCTGCGCTATTGCAAACAATCAGAGATAACGCACTTGAAGCTATCAAAGCTACAAAATTCAAGAGCATTCCCAAGAAAAAACCAACATCGGGATTAAGGTACGATAAACGCACAATGACGCTAAGAGGAAAGCAATTAACCCTCTCGTGCATTGGGAAACGAGTCACTTTAATTCTTGATGTTCCTGAATATTTTCAAGAAGTGTTTGAAACTTGGGAATTTTGCGGTGCAACTGTTACCTGTACTAACAACACCAAGCAATTCTGGGTGAGATTGGTTTTTGAGACAGAAGACCCGCAACAGATAGAAGGACAAATTCAAGGAATTGACCGAGGCTTGTATCATCAAGCTGTTACCAATGATGGTCAATTTTTCAGTTCTTCTAAAATCAGGGAAGTACAAAGACGTTATTTACATAATCGTCGTAAACTCCAGCAAAAAGGCACTCGCAGTGCCAAACGTCGTTTAAAGGCGATGTCTGGACGCGAGAAGCGGTTCATGCGGGATACGAACCATTGTGTAAGTAAAAAGTTAGTCAACCAACCCTTAATTGCGGTTTTTGTACTAGAGGACTTGTCCAGTATTCGCACTCAGCGACGCGGCAAGAAAATGAATAAATGGTTGGGTAGTTGGGCGTTCTATCAGCAAGAGCAGTTCTTGGCTTACAAGGCAGAAGCGTTGGGAAAACGAGTAGTACACCAAGATCCTCGTTATACCTCCCAAAAATGCAATATTTGTAAGCACATCCGAAGAACAAATCGGCACAAGTCCAGATTTCATTGCAAAAATTGTGGACATCGGACACACGCGGATCTCAATGCTGCCAAGAATGTTCGGGACGACTATATTCTCTCCTCTACCCAGTTAGGGACACAGGAGCAGGCATCAGTCAATATGCCGTATGTTTCAGCCGATTCTGTCGGTTAGTTACAAGCCCCATCCCCTTGTGGGTGGGGCGGTTGACAAACAGATGTGAGCAATAACATCTATATACTAAGTCTGATTTAAATATGCACACAGATATTATTCCCTACTTTATCTTTTCATCATTTCTCTATGGAAAACAAAAGAGATTTGATTTGATGAAATAAATGATATGTCCCAAATAATCCGACTAGGAATTTCTTTATATGGCACAACTACTGACTGAGGCAGAAATTCAAGAAAGTGCAAAGTTTCTGTCAGGTTGGACTGTTGAAGGCTCCAAGTTAAAGATTACCCGCACATTCAAGGATTTTATCCAAGCAATTGAGTTTGTTAATAAGCTGGTGGAGCCTGCGGAATCGGCAGGACATCATCCAGATTTAGAGATTTCCTACAATAAAGTGAAGATTGCACTCACAACACATGATGCAGGTGGACTGACACAGGCTGATTTTGATTTAGCGCAGGCGATTTCCCAAATTAACTAAGTAATTTATTCTAACATCTTTAAAGTAGTTAACTGGAAGTCACAGCGACGGAAGGGAGACGCAGGGTGTAGCAAGCTTTAAGATTAAAAGTACAGGTTTTGGTTTAGAGGGCGCTGGTTTCAAAACTCTTGATTCATAAGCTGGTGTTTGCGATCGCAATAGGAGATAAGCTACCCCGTATAAAGGCTTTGCCTAAATTTGTATAGCTGAGTCAGTGTGTTTTTATTAGTGGGCGAATTTCAGTAGGTCTAACTGCAAGAAGGGATTTTTACCGACATGCTAAGTGTCTAACCTTGGAGCAGTTTAGCCTACGTAGCGAGCGAATGCCCTAAAGCCTACTCTCTGCTTAGATATTTAGATAATTATGTGTGACAGTTACTAAGGCGATCGCTCCAATCTTGTCATCTAGATCCGATGTTTTATAATGTTATGATATAAAGATATGTTTTTGCATAAGTTAATCAGATAAGTTTTTAACCCTAAGTTAATCGTTTATTAGCTTTGCAAAAACTAAAATTGTAGTAGTGGCAACTATGCCTCATCCACAGGTTTCAATGAGATGTCGCATTTCTGAGAATTAGGTGCAACGAAACCAATTATCTAAACAAGGTGTGAGGAGTAAAGAGAAGATGTCTAGTATATTGTGGAAATCCTTAGTGGTTAGCCCAGCAGTTTTGGGAGCAACATTGTTAGTTTCGGCAACAGCAATGGCGGTTCCAAACAAAACAACTGTTGTATCACCAGCCGCACAACCAGGTGTAACTGAAGTTACCCAACAGCCAGAAATATTGGCTCAGACAACCATTGATCAAGTTAATCGCTACAGCAACGAAGGCAACCAAAATAATTCTCAGTCTCAAGTAACATCGGTTTCTCAATTTTCCGATGTACAACCCACCGACTGGGCATTCCAAGCATTGCAGTCTTTGGTTGAGCGCTATGGTTGTATTGCAGGTTACCCAAATGCTACTTATCGCGGTAACCGTGCTTTGACCCGTTATGAATTTGCTGCTGGTTTGAACGCCTGTTTGGATCGGGTTAACGAATTAATTGCCACAGCAACAGCTGACTTAGTTACCAAACAAGATTTAGCTACTTTACAACGGTTACAAGAAGAATTTTCGGCAGAATTAGCAACTCTACGCGGCCGCGTAGATTCCTTAGAAGCGCGGACTGCTGAATTGGAAGCTAATCAGTTCTCTACTACCACCAAACTAGTTGGTGAAGCAATTTTTGCAGTTAGTGATGCGTTTGGTGGTAACACTGGTGACAACAACAACACCGTCTTCCAAGATCGGGTACGTTTAGACTTGCAAACCAGCTTCACTGGTAGAGACATTTTACATACACGTCTATCAGCCGGTAATGCATCAGCCTTTACACAATTTGACAACGCTAATAATCCGATCGGTACTGCTGAAGGGACACAAACATATCAAGTTGGCATAGGCAATGGCAACAACAGTGTCAGAATAGACCGCTTGACTTATGAAGTACCCATAGGGCCAGCCCAAGTTTACCTGGCAGCTAGTGGGGGACGACACAGCCAGTATGCTGCTGTCAACAACCCTTACTTTTTTGACAACACTGACGGCGGTAACGGCGCTTTATCTACCTTTGCTTCTGAAAGTCCCATCTATCGGATTGGTGGCGGTGCTGGTATAGCGCTCAATCTGCCCCTTGGTAAAGGTGGCGGTATTTTAGGAAATAGCTCAATCACTGCGGGTTACTTGGCATCACAAGCGAATATTCCTGGTCTTCAAAATGGTGTCAATCAAGGTCTGACCAACGGCGACTATGCAGCTCTTGGACAGTTGAACTTTAGTGTAGGCGATCGCGTGGCTTTAGCTGCTACCTATGTCCACGGATATAGCGCCAGTGGTGCTTTATTCGACTCTGGTACAGACGGAGCAACCGGAGCTTTTGATGTAGGTACTGGACAAGCAAACTTTTTAGGTAGTGCAGCAGGTCTTGCAACTGGTACAGCAACCCCATCCTCAAGTAACTCCTACGGTGTGTCGGCTGCGTTTAGACCAAGCGACAAATTGTCCATTAGTGGCTTCGTATCTTACCACGATGTCACAGGCTCTGGTATAGGTGATGATTATCAAGCTTGGAGCTATGGTCTTGGGGTAGCCTTACCTGATTTTGGTAAAAAGGGTAACGTTTTAGGTGTCTTTGCTGGTGCAGAACCCTATTCCTTTAACCGCCCAGGTTTTGGCGGTAATAACGATATACCATATCACTTTGAAGGCTTCTACAAGTATCGGGTGTCAGATAACATCTCTGTTACCCCTGGTGTAATCTGGTTGACCTCTCCTGGTCAAAATAGCGATAACGATGATGCAATTATCGGTACGCTCAGAACAACTTTCACCTTCTAAAGTATTGACAATCTGTCAAGAATTTAACTTTATTGCTCCCCGCCATTAGGCGGGGCTTTTTGTTGTTGATAGTAGCAATAAACCCCAGTAGTTAACCGGAGTATACTAGAAAAGTTAGGAGTGGTAAGTTAAAAGTTTTGAGTTAAGAATTAACAGTGAACAGTGAACAGTAAACAGTTATCAGTGATCTATTTATCCCTGGGTTTAAGTCCCCCACAAAGAGGTGGAATGCGTTGGTGGCGGGTCTAAATCCCCCACCATACGCCTGATAACTGATAACTGATAACTGATAACTGATTTAAAGATTTCTAACTCTGCCAGTTTTAGATTTTGGGAAAGTCTAAGCGTGGCTTTCCGGCGAATAGAACTTTTCAAAAGGAATTTTGAATTTTGCATTGAATAAAAAATTTAACGGGAACGACAAAGCCGAACAGGACTGGACTTACCCATGACTTTTAACTAATAACTAAGGGCTAAATTATGCGAATTGCTCGTAACATTACAGAACTGGTTGGCCGTACACCCCTAGTGCAGTTGAACCGCATTCCCCAAACAGAAGGATGTATTGCACAAATTCTGGTGAAATTGGAAAGTATGAACCCATCGGCATCAGTCAAAGATCGGATTGGGGTGAGTATGATTAACGCCGCCGAAGAAGAGGGGCTGATTACTCCTGGGAAGACAGTATTGGTAGAACCTACTTCTGGAAACACAGGAATTGCTCTAGCAATGGCAGCCGCAGCTAAGGGTTATCGGTTAATTTTGACAATGCCAGAGACGATGAGTGCAGAGCGCCGGGCGATGTTGCGGGCCTATGGAGCAGAACTGGAACTAACGCCAGGGATGGAAGGCATGAGTGGGGCAATTGGGCGGGCGCAACAAATGGTTAATACGATGCCCAATACTTATATGTTGCAGCAATTCCGCAATCCAGCCAATGCAAAAATGCATCGGGAAACTACAGCAGAAGAAATTTGGGAAGATACCGATGGACAAGTAGATATGATCGTAGCAGGGGTGGGCACAGGTGGTACGATCACTGGTGTAGCAGAAGTGATTAAAGCACGCAAGCCTAGTTTTAAAGCGATCGCAGTTGAACCATCCAATAGCCCAGTTTTATCTGGGGGACGACCAGGGCCACATAAAATTCAAGGGATTGGGGCTGGGTTCATTCCCCAAGTTCTCAAGATAAAATTAATTGATGAAGTGATTACCGTCACCGATGAAGAAGCGATCGCTTATAGTCGGCGTTTGGCAAAAGAAGAAGGGCTATTATCTGGTATTTCCAGTGGAGCAGCTTTATGTGCGGCAATTCGCGTTGCCCAACGTCAAGAAAATGAGGGACGTTTAATTGTGATGATTCAGCCCAGCTTTGGTGAGAGGTATTTGAGTACACCGTTGTTCCAAGACCTGGAAACAAGGTTAGCCGCTAGCATCAGCTAACGATAAATTGAATTAATGGTCAATTCTAAGCACGTTTCTAACCATTACGAAACTCTCAAAGTTAGTCCAAGTGCAAGCCTTGCGGAGATTAAGCAAGCCTATCGCCGCTTGGTTAAGTTATTTCATCCTGACAGCAATCAGGAAAGTGCCGATCAAGAGCAGATAATCCGCATCAATGCAGCTTATGAAGTCTTAGGCGACAACCAAAATCGCCGCGATTATGACCAACAACTGCAAGATGACTCTCAAAAATTAAATAGCGATGTCTACGACGGGCTAGGCCTACGCCAACAGCGTACAGCATCAGCGCAAAAGCATTACCAGACCACACGAAAAACTGGACGCGATGTTGACGAGCAAGTTGAGGAATGGCTGCGCCAAGTTTACCAACCAGTAAATCGCTTGCTTTGTACCATTCTTTATTCCTTAGAAGAACAAATGGAGCAATTAGCTGCTGATCCCTTTGATGATGAGTTGTTAGATGAATTTCAGGAATACTTAAAAACCTGTCGAGATGACCTCAAGCAGGCACAAACTACTTTTCGCTCTCTACCAAATCCCCCTAGTTTAGCAAGAACAGCCGCTCACCTTTACTACAGCCTCGATCAAGTAGGAGATGGACTCGATGAATTAGGCTATTTTCCTTTGAACTATGATGAGCGTTATTTACACACAGGTCATGAACTATTCCGCATAGCTACAAGATTACACTGTGAGGCACAAGCATCTGTTACATAGTCATTGGGCATTGGGCATTGGGCATTGGGCATTGGGCAATTTCCCTGCATGTCAAAGGACTAATAACTAATAACTAATGACACATAACTTAAGAATTAGTTTATGCTGGAAGCAGAGAAAGATTAAGAAATTTTAAATTCTGCTCATAGTGTACTCATGCAATGTATTGTTAACCGCCGCGCCCAGTTTTCGGCAAGTCATCGTTATTGGTTGCCAGAACTGAGTGAAGCTGAGAATATTGAGAAATTTGGTGCTTGCTCTAGATTTCCGGGACACGGACATAATTATGTCTTATTCATTTCCCTAACTGGGGAATTGGATGAATATGGCATGGTATTGAACTTGTCTGATGTGAAACACGTAATTAAACGGGAAGTTACCAGTCAATTGGACTTCTCTTATCTCAATGATGCGTGGGCAGAATTTCAACAAACTCTGCCCACCACTGAGAATATTGCACGGATTATTTGGCAGCGACTAGCACCACACTTGCCTTTAGTCCGTGTGCAGTTATTTGAACATCCTGAACTTTGGGCAGATTATATGGGAAACGCAATGGAAGCCTACCTCACCATCAGTACTCACTTTAGCGCCGCCCATCGGCTGGCTCATCCTAACCTCAGTAACGAAGAAAACACTGAGATTTATGGTAAATGCGCTCGTCCTCACGGTCACGGACACAACTATCATTTAGAAGTCACCGTGAAAGGGGAAATTGACCCACGTACTGGGATGCTTGTTGATTTAGGTGCTTTGAACCAAGTAATAGATGATTATGTGGTTGAGCCATTCGATCACACCTTTTTAAACAAAGACATTCCCTACTTTGCTGAAGTTGTTCCCACTGCTGAGAATATCGCACTTTACATTAGCAATTTACTGCGATCGCCTATTCAGGAATTGGGAGCTAAACTTTACAAAGTGAAACTGATTGAAAGTCCCAATAACTCCTGCGAAATCTACTGTACTGAATCTGAATCAAATTCAGTCAGCGCCACCGGGAATCAGCCAGTATTGGCAAGCGTTTAGGCAATTGAAAATCTAGGCATAGGACATAGGGAATTTATCTCATCCCAATGCCCAATGCCCAACTAAAAAAGTTTACTAACTAAGCAGTTGAAACCAGGTAGCAAAGGACTTGTTAACTCATCTTGACTAAATAAAGTAGCTGCTAACTTTAATGCAGCCTGTTCACGGCGATAAACTTCAACTTTCTTCTGTATAGAATCGCAAATCCAATATTCTTGAACACCTTGCACCGAGTACAGCTTTAGCTTTGTTTCTTTGTCACGTTTCTGGTTTTTTTCGCCGGGGGATAAAACCTCTACAACTAACTCCGGTGCGCCTGTGAGATGTCCAGCTTCATCTAGTAAGTTTTTTAAGCGTTCATGACTTGCCCATACCACATCAGGTATCACATTGTCAGAATCTGAGAAAATAATTCCAGGTGCGATCGCAGCTTTACCTAAACCAGTTTCATTTGACCAATTATTAAGAACTGTAACAATATTGCCACAACTTGATTGATGATCCCAACTAGGTGATTTGGTCACAAAGAGTTCTCCATCTATAATCTCATAGCGATTTCTGCGATCGCCAGCAAATAGTTCTAGATCAGCAGTCGTCCAACGCACTGGAGTTGTTTGCATAGAAACCCCCTAGCATTTTCTTAAATCATATTTTAAAAATACCGACGACGAGCGGAATGTCGCAAATAGCGATAAATGACCCAAGCTAAAACTCCGAAAAAGAAATTTAGTGAAAAGCGACTAATTATAAACCACAAAATATCAGCATCAAAAAGCTTCGACGGACTCAAGGGACTAAGAATCCTGGCTAAAAGAAACAGCCCAAAAATAGCATTTCCACCCATTACGAGGGCAAACAGCACTAAACTCCTCTGCCAGTAACGGTGTTGGGATGTATGGCCTGAAATCAGGGTAATGGCGGCTTTGCCTTGCACTTTTCGCAGTAATTGTTCTAGTCGCCAAAACATCCACAAGAGAAATGGGAATAAACCATAACTCAGGAAACTTAAAGGTAGTGAGTAACGCCAAGCACTTGATAAGACATTAACTAGGGCATGGCAGATTACAGAATTTAGCCAAGCCCTAAAAATGAACTTTTTGTCTCGATTTAAGCGAGTGTTGGAGGAAATATAGATTCCTAAAGCATATCCCCAAGGTGCAGAGAACATGGCGTGGACTGGCATACCAATTATACGGTCTAGGATTGATGCTGTATCGTGGAAAAGGTAAATCCAATTCTCTTCGGCAGTGAATCCAAGGGCAACGGCTATGGTGAAGAGGAAAACGGTAGATGCAAATAATCGATACTTGCGTTGCAGATAGTAGGTTGGGACAACAACCGCTACAAACTTGCAGCCTTCTTCAATTGGGCCTACTTCTACAAGCTGCCGCAACGCTATTCCAGGAAGCGTAGACGCGCACCGATTTGTCGGCAGACATAGCTTAATCTGATGCCAGTGTATAACCCTGTTGACTACAATTTCAAAAATCCATTCGAGGCTAAGGGCTAAGATACCAGAGATTGCGCCGATGATAAAAAACATCAGCAACTTTAACAAAGGTGGGGCAAATGGCACTCGCCAGTAGTAGTAGCCTAGCAGCAACAAAGGTGGTATTGCTGCCCAAAGCATTAAAGAAAAATCAACCACTCACCTGAGCGATCGCTGTGCGGTGACGGTGTGTATTGTTAGTGATAGTGGGAGTTTGGAAACCCGCCTCAACAATAGCTTGCTCAATGTTCAAAGCGAAATATTCATCTAAATACGGTTCTGTACTTTTGAGCAAAGTCAAAATGTAGGCTGGCATTTTTTTGTAAACTTCAGATTTTGGATTCATATCCATGATTGCCAAGTAGCCACCCGGACGCAGCAAGCGCCGCATTTCAGCTAAAATCTGTCGGGTTGCCGATTGTGGTAATTCGTGGCACATTAGGAAAATGGAAACTAAATCAAAAGAGGCGTCAGCTAGCCCGGTAGATTCCGCTTGGGCATGAAGCCAGTTTATTTTAGCTTGACGTTGCCCAGCACGGTAATTGGCAACGGCTAAGAAGTAGGGAGATAAGTCCAAGCCTGTAATTTTGGCATGGGGATAAATTTCTTGCATGGTAAATGTACTCAAACCCACACCACAAGCTACATCGAGGATGTCTTGGGGTTGATTGGGGATTTGCACTTTGAGGATATCGTGGTAACTTTGGCGGAGTTTAGCATCTCCTTCTGCTCCAGCATCTTGCCAAATTCCAGCATGGACAGTACGGGCAGCAACTTCTAGCTCACAAGCGGCTTTCCAACTTAGGTTTCCACCTTCATAGGCATGGAATGACCGCAAATAGTATTCTGGGTAGGAAAGCTGAGGATTTTCTACTTGAGCTAGATCAGCCTTCCAATCACGCGCTTGTAGTGTTTCGACTTCCTGCGTCCAAGGTACGCCAATTCTTTCGGCACGTTTAATCATCATTTGTCTAGCTTGATGTTTGGCTAGGTCGGCTAAAGGTTTGATTGCCAGTACGCCATTTACCAAACGGGAAGCGAAACCAGGATTAGTGTTTACAGCAACGGTCATAAATCAGTTTGCATTTAACAGCTTTTTCTACTTATGACATACTTGTTGGACGCCAGTCTAGAAGCAAGTTGAATTGTGTAAGTGGGAGTGGGGAGTGGGGAGTGGGGAGATGAGGGAGAAATAACTCATGCCCAATGCCCAATGCCCCATACCCTACTTTGCACTAGGCTTGAGAGCTAACAACATCTCCAATTGACTGGTAGATTTATCAGGGCTATTAGCGGTAAAACCAAGACCACGAATGGAATTCAAGATGGTGATAGCATTGGCGTCAGATAAGATTAAACTCTTAATCAAGGGCACAGTTTGAGTTTTGTCCATATCCAGGTAGAAATAGCCGCCGTTGGGCTTTTGCAAAGAACCTGTAACGGCTTTGAAGGTATCGCTATTGTCAAGAGATGGATTTTTACGATCGCCGATCGCTTCAGCAATTGGCCCACCAAGAGCCACAAATACAGTGTCTTGATCGAGCCAACCATGTGACAATAAAGCCCCCTGTCTGGGGATTTGCCATTCCGTTACGTCTTTCCCACCAATATTTCTATTGGCGACGTTGATTTGTTGGGTTTTGGCAAGGGTATCCAATTTCGTTAAGGTGGCTTCGGCAGTTTTGCGATCGCTAGTATCAAATACTAAAGCACCTCCAAAACCAACATTTGCTAATACCCCTTGATTAGATGGAATCGCACCGATGGCAAATTCCCCATTCATCCAGCCAAAAATATCTTTATCCAGGTCAATATTGACAAATTTCAATTGTCCTCGCACCTGTTCAAGACCTTGTTTCATTTCTGGATAATTTTTTGACTCTTCTACTAGTGTTTCCCAACCACGGCTGATACCATTTCCGCTAATTAGAGCAAAAGTACCAGTAGGAAATTGCCCGACTATATTTCCCGGACTTGATTGATACTGAAATTTATTGAGTTGCGGATCTAAATTAGCGATCGCTTTTACCCGCACTCCCGCATCATCAACACCAATACCTGCCACCACAGATTTTATCTGCTTAAGCTGCGCCAGAGCTTGTGGAGGTAACTGCTTTGCCTGCGGGCTTCCGGCTGCTAATTGCTGTACCATGCCAGCATAGTCTGGTACATAAATTTGGGCGAGGCTGTTTTTGACATCCACTCCTTTGTTGAGAATACTGCTTGCACCATCTTTACTGGCAAAAGAAGACTCTCCTTTAAAGGTGTCAATTGCTTTTTCTACAGCTTGCTTTTCGGGTGCTAATACTAAGTGACTATTATTTAAAACTACGCTATATGTCGGCTTGCTATTTTCTGTAGTTTCTATAATTTTTTGACCTTTATAGTCAGATTCCTGAAATTTAACTCCTTTTTGTGACTTTAATTTGTTAGCAAAATTCAAAGCGCTGAGTTTGTCCTTGATTCCCACTATTATCAAGATATTTGATTCCTGCTGTACATTGATTGGCCCATTAGGTGCTTGAAAAGGTGCTTTCAACTGCGCTGCTTTAACAGGATTAGGTGGTAATACAGCAATCATTACACCACCAGCCCAAGGCTTTATGTCTTTTTCATAAGAAACGTTACTGTCACTGAACACTTGCTTATTGAAATTTTCCAGACCTTTTGCCACTAATTTTTGTGCTTCTGGAGTGCCAAACTGCTGTAACTTTGCCCAGGCTTGAGAGTCAGTAGTAATATAAGTTGCCATCAATGCTGTTGAAGGTACTACTTTAGCGCTGCCTAGAGCGTCTGAACTAGCTCCTGATGGGGCTTTAAAATACATATAAGCTGCTATACCTCCTGCGGCAAGTACAGCAGCACCAACAGCAGGAATGAGAAATTTGGATTTACTTTCAGGCATTTTGTTATCCTCTTTTGCTCAGATTGTCACCGAGATTTATACAAGTGTCACTGTAGAGTTTTCGGATTTATTAATAATTTCCACTCATTGATCGGTATTTACTGATAAAATTAGTAGTCCTATAAGCTAGCAGTCTAAAATAATTACTCTAAAAAATACTTCCACGAGATGGGGAGCGAATCGGCAAATGATATGCTGTTCATTTCAAACAAAATAGCCTCCTCAACAGAGGCAAGCTATCCTAAGTTATAGGACTCCTGTCTGATTTGTAAGCAAAATTTCAGATAAAACCCTGATAAACGAGCTTTTCAGTCTCAGTATGTTTTCAAAAATCAAATCGGAGTCCTATATAAGAATAATTAGGAGTGTTTGTACTTAATAACAAGTTATCGAGGTGCAAGAGACTCTTGACTCGATGACAAAAAAGTGCAAAACATCAGTAAAAGTAAATGCGGGAGGGATATGGAAAAAATTCCCAAGATCGCCAGCCGACCTTCGGAAATTCGGGTGAGATTAATTTTAATCCCCCAATCCCAAAAGGGAATTCTCACCTCCATAACGCCCTGTTGATTTGGGAAATATATTTAGACACCGCTATTTTGCTTAACTACGTCCAGCCAAGCCAGACTTTTCAGGATTACAAGGTCAGTAAGGATCAATGTCGAAGTCTTATTTTGATACAGATAATAACGTACACAAACCTTTTGAGTTACCGGGAGCAAGACCACACTACAACCCCGATCGCCCCGGACAGGTAGAGCATATTTTTCTCGATCTTAGCTTGGATATCCCAAAGCTTTCCTATCAGGGCACTTGTAGCATTCGTCTCTTACCAATTCGTAATGGCATTGACCGTTTGACTTTGGATGCTGTCAACCTAAATATCGAGTCTGTGCAAGTGGACGAGGTGCCACAAAATTTTGACTACGACGGGGAACAGCTTTCCATCCAACTTGCTGAAGTGACCCAAATTGGTAAACGCTTGCTGATTGCGATCGCCTATTCAGTGGCAAAACCGCAACGCGGTCTTTACTTTATTCAACCAGACAAGCACTACCCAAACAAGCCAACT
Organism: Nostoc commune NIES-4072; assembly: GCF_003113895.1. NCBI lineage: Bacteria > Bacillati > Cyanobacteriota > Cyanophyceae > Nostocales > Nostocaceae > Nostoc > Nostoc commune. The sequence goes on from NZ_BDUD01000001.1 coordinate 5,918,761, forward strand.
CAAGTTTGGACTCAAGGAGAAGACGAAGACTCTCGCTTTTGGTTCCCCTGCTTTGACTACCCAGGACAATTGTCTACTTCAGAAATTCGGGTTCGTGTCCCCAACCCTCTGGTGGCAATTTCCAACGGCGAATTGATTAATACCACAGAAGATGGTGATTACAAAATCTACCATTGGTCACAGCAACAAGTTCATCCCACCTACTTGATGACTTTAGCAGTAGGTGACTTTGCCGAAATTCAGGATGAGTGGAATAGTAAAGCAGTTACCTACTACGTAGAAAAGGGACGGGAGGAAGATGCTAAACGTAGCATGGGCAAAACTCCCCGCATGATTGAATTTTTGAGCCAAAAGTATGGATATCCATACCCTTTTCCGAAATACGCCCAGGTTTGCGTCGATGACTTCATCTTTGGCGGGATGGAAAATACTTCCACAACACTGTTAACAGATAGATGCTTGCTAGATGAACGCGCTGCTTTAGATAACCGCAATACTGAAAGTTTAGTCGTCCACGAACTCGCGCACCAGTGGTTTGGTGATTTGGTGGTGATTAAGCATTGGTCTCATGCTTGGATTAAGGAAGGCATGGCTTCCTATTCTGAGGTGATGTGGACAGAACAGGAATATAGTCTCGAAGAAGCAGCTTACTATCGTTTATTAGAAGCTCGTCGTTACTTAAGTGAAGATAGCAGTCGCTATCGTCGCCCAATGGTAACACATGTTTACCGGGAAGCTATTGAGCTTTACGATCGCCACATTTACGAAAAAGGATCTTGTGTTTATCACATGATTCGGGCCCAATTAGGAGATGAGTTGTTTTGGCAGGCTATCCAAACATTTGTTCAAGATAATGCCCACAAAACTGTAGAAACAGTAGACTTACTCAGGGCGATTGAAAAGGCTACCGGACATAATCTTTTATTCCTCTTTGACCAATATGTTTTTCGTGGTGGTCATCCTGATTTTAAAGTCGCTTACTCTTGGGATGGGGATGCTAAATTAGCAAAAATTACGGTAACTCAAACCCAAGCTGCTGAAGGTCAAAATGGCAGTAAGGATTTGTTTGATTTAAAAATACCTATTGGTTTTGGCAATACCCAACAAGGAGAAGTTAGGAGTGAGGAGTTAGGAGTTAAAAATAATTCCAAACTTCAAACTCATAACTCACAACTAAAAACTTTTGTAGTGCGGGTAAATGAGCGTGAACAAAGCTTCTACTTTCCCCTAGAAAATAAGCCTCAATTTATTAGCTTTGATGTTGGAAATAATTATTTGAAAACAGTAGCATTAGAGTATCCAATATCAGAGTTAAAAGCACAGTTAGAATTTGATCCCGACCCGATTTCACGTATTTATGCAGCAGCAGCTTTGACGAAAAAAGGTGGATTAGAAGCTACTATTGCACTATCTACATCGCTGAAAAATGACCCATTGTGGGGTGTGCGTGTGGAAGCGGCGAAACAACTAGCGCAAATTAATTTAGACCAAGCCTTTGATGGCTTAGTTGTTGGGTTAAAAGATAAAAATGCTTACGTGCGACGAGCTGTAGTGGAAGCACTTGCTCAAATCAAAACTGCTGAAAGCTATAAAGCTGTGAGAGGGTTAGTACAAAAGGGCGATCCTAGCTATTATGTGGAAGCAGCAGCTTCTCGTGTGATCGGGGCGATCGCTTCTGCAAACTTGGAAGAAAAGCCCAAGGAAGATAAAGTATTAAAGCTGCTGAAATCCGTTTTAGAAGAAAAGGCGGGTTGGAATGAAGTCGTGCGGAGTGGTGCAGTTGCGGGTTTAGCTGAATTCAAAACTTCGGAAGCAGCTTTAAATTTGCTAATCGAATACACCAAACTCGGTGTACCACAACCCTTACGTTTAGCCACAATTCGCGCTTTAGGAAAGATTTCTGTAGGTCAAAGTCCGGTTAATTTAGAGCGTATTTTAGAAAAATTAACAGAACTAGCGAAAGAAACCTTCTTTTTAACGCAAGTGGCGGTAGCAGCAGCATTAGGACAAATGGAAACACCCAAAGCAGTGGGGATTTTGCGATCGCTAGTTGAACAAACAGCCGATGGGCGTGTACGTCGCTATGCTGAAGAAGAAATTTCTAAGGTGCAAAAGAATATTGGTTCAGAAAAAACCCTGCGTCAATTGCGTGAAGATTTTGACCAACTCAAACAACAAAATCAGGAATTGAGAAGCCGTTTAGAAAACTTGGAGGCAAAATCTAAATAGCATTGCACGATGTTTAAAAGTAGCTAATTGGTAATTGGTAAGTGTGGCATAATCACTACCAATTACCAAATTTATAGTATTTATAAATAATAATTCTGTTATGATTCGCGCGTTGGTTCTTCCACCTAATTATACTAATTTTAGTACTAGTACAGCACGGCGTAAATAGAGATACCATTCACAATCAAGGAAAAGCTGATAACACAAGCTTTTTGACTTTTGACTTCCGCCTTGCGGTATTAGCTCTTTCAAGGTGACTGATGAAATCTCTTTTTTCTCTCTGCGCTCTTTAGTCTCTGCTATTAAAAAGTAATTAATTTAACCTTATTAAGTATAGAGAACACAGAGTAAAAAGATAAATTTCTACCCACATTTTTGTAATAGTCAAAGTGTCGCGCTCATCCGATATACCGCCCAGAACTTAAGTTCTGGGCTGATAGCTAAAGTCCACTCAAGTGGACTGAAATTTTCCGTTTATATAGCTTTTCCTAATCAAGTGAGGTACATCAGAGCAAGCTCCTCGCTTGCTCTTAAAGAAGGTTGGGGGTGGGGTTTTATACCTACTCGACTGAGAACCGCTATAAAATAGCCTTCTGCATGGCTGAAAATTTTGTATTTACTCCTCTTGAGAAGACTTGAGCTATTAGCCTTGGAATTTATTCCGACGCGGGAATGGTAACGAAGATTAAACCAATTCGCAATTCGCAATGGGCTAACGCCCCGCTCCGCTAACGCAATTCGCAATTACGTTTTGTGACGGGGATTTAGACCCCGACACAAAACGTGCTGCCTATCTTGCTGGGGACTTAAACCCCCAAAGTTCGTTAAATCCAAGACAGTAATAGTACTACTATTCCATATAACTGTTGGTAAATAAAGTTACTTTTGATCCCGGTTTATTTAAATTTGAATAATCAGACACAGGTAGATATTTATATTTTTATAAATAATAGTTAAGAAAAGATAAAATCCTCTGAAACCTTGATAATTAGTTGTAGTTTTATAAAGTATAATTAAGAAAAAGATAAACAAATCTTAGGCAGTAACATAAGCTAAAATCACCGCGAACCTTATCCCAAAAGGGTAAGAGTTCTAGTTGTTTTAGATAAAAGACTACCGCTATCCTGAACTTGCAACTAACTTGTGGGTTAGGAGAAAAACAATCATTGTAAATTTTTCAGTTGAAGAGGCAAATAAAGGCGTGGGTCAGTATCAACCTGCTCTGCTAAAACTCTATAATCCAGAGGCGATCGCTCGCTACTATAGTTACCGTCCCTGGCTAGCGTGGGGGCGACTCCTGAGAATTATCTTCTCTTTTGCAGGATTTATACTCAGTCTCAAATGGGACGAATGGCAAGATAAAGTTGAGCAGAACAAGGGTAAACGAGCAATCCAGTTGCGAGAACTGCTCACCCGCCTCGGCCCGACTTTTATTAAAGTTGGTCAAGCCCTCTCTACCAGACCTGACCTAATACGTAAGGACTTTCTAGAAGAACTGATCAAGTTACAAGATCAGTTACCACCTTTCGATAATGCGATCGCTTACAAAATTATCGAAACTGAACTAGACCGTCCCATTGATGAATGCTTTAGCGAACTGTCGCCTAGCCCAGTAGCAGCAGCTAGCTTGGGTCAAGTATATCGTGGTCGTCTAATTAGTGGCGAAGAAGTTGCAGTCAAGGTACAACGCCCCAACTTACGCCCAACTCTCACCCGTGACCTCTATTTATTGCGCTGGGGGGCGAGTTGGGTAGCTCCTTGGTTACCCCTCAATCTCGGTCACGACCTAACTTTAATCGTGGACGAGTTCGGCACAAAGTTATTTGAAGAAATCGACTATATAAATGAAGGGCGCAACGCCGAAAAATTTGCTAGCAACTTCCGCAACGACCCCCAAGTTAAAGTTCCAGGAATTTATTGGCGTTATACTAATACCCACGTTTTAACCCTGGAATGGATTGATGGCTTCAAGTTGACAGATACTAAACGCATCAAGGAAGCAGGTTTAGATCCAGAAGCAATCATCCAAATTGGCGTGACTTCAGGATTGCAACAGCTTTTAGAACACGGCTTCTTTCATGCTGACCCTCATCCCGGTAATTTATTTGCTGTACCCGATGGTCGGATGGCTTATATTGACTTCGGTATGATGGATCAGTTGGAGGAAACCACCAAAGAAACACTAGTGGATGCACTGGTGCATTTGGTGAATAAAGACTACACCGACTTAGCCGAAGATTTTGTCAAATTAGGATTTCTGACTCCAGATACAAATATTTGTCCGATTGTGCCAGCATTAGAAGCGGTGCTAGGAAACGCCATAGGCAAAAATGTCAAGGATTTTAACTTCAAAACTATTACCGATGAATTCTCGGAACTGATGTATGAATATCCTTTCCGAGTTCCGGCGAAGTTTGCTTTAATTATTCGTTCCTTGGTGACTCAAGAAGGTATTGCCCTTAGCCTCAACCCGAATTTCAAAATTGTTGAGGTGGGTTATCCCTATATAGCACGACGCTTGCTGACAGGGGAATCGCCCGCATTACGGCGACGATTGTTGAATGTATTATTCAAAGATGGTAAATTTCAGTGGCAGCGATTAGAGAATTTGATTGCGATCGCTCGTACCGATAGCAGCTTTGATGTATTGCCTACAGCCCAGATGGGATTCCAATATTTAATGTCGGAAGAAGGCAAGTTTCTGCGGCGACAATTGGTGCTTGCTCTCACCGAAGATGACCGCTTGCACACCGAAGATGTCCAACGCCTGTGGAACCTAATTAAAGATGACTTAAAACCGGATCGTTTATTAAATGTAGCGATCGGCATTTTAACAGACTTATCCAGGGAAGGCGCAGCTGCTATCCTGCCAAAAACTACATTCCTTACGCCTTTCGCTGGGAACCAGTCAACAAACAAAAACTAAAAATTTTTAATATAAATTAGGAGTTTTCATGTACTATTTTCCTCTGCAACCGCCTTATTTTCTGTTACTTGTTGGCTTTTTGACAGCATTAACATCTGGTTTGGCATTATCTGGCACTTTGAAAGTAATTGTACAGAAATGGCCAAGTGAGCGCACAGAAAATACTAAGCCGCGTTCTTCACTCAAAGAATTACTTGTGCCATTTATAGGTATAACTGGCGGTACTTGTCTATTTCTATCTTCAGGTTTAGAAATATTTGGTTTTCCTACCTCCTTGGCTTTAGGAGTCGGTTTACCAATTAGTCTGTTTACTTGTTTATTAGTTTGGTTGCAATTGGGAAGTATGATGACCTTTATAGAACGCGAAGGTATGCAATCTTTAGATTTAGATTCTTTTTCTTAGATAGTGTAACGCTTCATCAACATCCAAATTATCCTAAATTATCACCGCCAGCAATGATGTTCCGCTACAAATGAGATCATTAGCTAGTGGTGAATACTTATTTTGTAATAAAATTTTATAAATCCAAGATTCAATTGCGTTAAGATTACGTACAAATACTGAAATTTGTATCCGCAGTATCTCTGCTAAAAATATCACAACTATGACTCAAAGTATACTCGACTTTGTTTAGAATTTTGGCGTTGCAGATTTTTAATTAAAAGGAGCGTAAAAAGCTATGAATCAAGACAAAAAGACATTTTGTTTTTGTACTTTAGCATGTGGTGAGAACTATCGTAATCTTGCATTGTGAGTTAAATGGACTGTATGACTGTGAAGGAAATGCAATAGGTTTAGCAGCTGCTAAAGCAGGTTTACCTGTTAGATGGAGTGCAATGGAAGGTATCTGTTTCTTTAAGAATAGAATCGAATTTGTCAGAATTAAAAAGGGAGAATCGAAAATGGAGGATATGGCAATATATTTTGAGCAGCAAACAAAGTTAGAATACCCCGAACGCTTTATTGGGCATAGAATTATATTTAAAAGCAATAAAATTATTAAGTATTTATATAATTTATTGCGCTTAAGAATTTTAACTTTAAAAGACTTTGATTTTTATTATCGATAATCGGGCAATAGATAAACTACAATTTAAACAAATTTTAAGTCAAGTTTGATTTAATTATTTAGTAATTCTATCCTTGAAGTTACGATAGTTCAGCTTAATATTGTTGATTTTTTGATTGAAAAAACTTGTAGTAGTCTTTTGTAGGCGTACTAGTGGACTCTGACGCTTAAAGCTTTTAACCCTTTGTTCTGGCGACTTTAAATATCTATAATGCAAAAACACATCTCGATATGGAATATTAACATCTTCACCGCCGCAAAGTTGAGTAAATTTTGATGAACTTATACTCATATAGTGCAGATATGTCAGCCGCCGTCCTTGGTCGTAAAGGATATTATCTACTACATCAAATTGAGAACTCCAGTGATTACCAGTTGACTGTTCGTAGTCATGAAAAGCAAAATTATAATAGGAAATTCCACTTCTCAACACCATGTAATTAAATAAAGATTGGTCAGGCGCTAAAAAGGCCATGACATCTGCCTCACCTGATGTTAAGTTCTTGATTAAGTCGGTTCTTATTGCTGGAGAAAAAATATTTTTCTTAGTTGCAAACCAACCAGCACAAAATACTTTAGATTGTAAATCATCTGAGTTGAAAACTTGCTGCATCTGCTCTGGTGAGCCATCAAAAATAAATTTTAAGTCAGATTTATATTGAAAATCATTGACTACCCAATCGTAGTTATCTAATTTTTCATACACATAATCTACAGGCCCCATTAACAAAGTATCTGCATCAAAATAAATAAATCTATCAAATGGGCCATCGATAGCACAAAATTTGCGGTGCATTGGTAGCTCATAAAGTTCTGGAAAGCCCCACTCTCGCCAAGTTTTTTGTGCTCTTGGGTAATTTTTCCATATCTGAGTGGCAAAATTATCCCAATAAGCTATAGAATCAGAGTCTTCAAATAAGCTGATATTATCTCTAGACGCAATCTCTGCCTTTACCTTATCTAATCGCTGATTATATGGAAGTATACAAATAGGAATTTTTCTACCAGCATTAGCTTCTATACTGTTGAGCAATGCAACTAATTGGTCATAGACAACATCATTGGCTAAGATGTAAATGCCATCAATCATTGGAATACTCATAATATTAAGTACGGGCGGTAACAAAGGGAAATAAACGGCGAGTCAGTTTGGGGATGAAGGCAAATTTACCCTCATGAAGATAGCGATAATGTTCCCACAATTGCCAATATGGACTACCAATTTTCATCCGCGTACCAGCCCAGTGCAGGTATTTTAGTCTTTGTCCTCGGTCATAGAGGGCGTAGTCTTGCTGTTGGAAATTTTGCGAACCAGCCCAACTACCAGGCCCTCCCCCAGGAATTTTGACAAGATTACCGCGTTTGGCAATTAGTTTAAGAACAAGATAATTTAAAATAGGTTGGTCTGTAACTCCTTCAGAAAAATCGAAATATTCTCGATGTGCAGCACATTCGCGCAAAGCTTCATCCATCTGTTGTTCGGTAATAGTTCCTTTTCTGGAAGCCCAAAAACCGCTATTGAAAACGTCTTCAAGTTGAGCATCTGAAAAAATTTGCTGCTCTTTCACAAATGAGGAAAAGATATTTCGCAGCTTGTCATTGGCATGATGGTAATCACAACAGAAGAAATCAATTTCTGAAAGTTTGTCTAAATTGTCAACAATTTTTTCAAAAACGACAATATCAGTATCAATATAAATAAATTCATCTAAAGGGCCAAACCACGCCACCAGTTTACGCATTTTGTTGGGTAAGGCAAGAAAATCCCGATCAAAAATTTCTCCGATGCGTTTGGTAAATTTCTCAATCAGTTCTAAATCTGGAAAAATTTGCACTTTATGTAAGGTAGCAAGCTGCTCTGCTACCTTATGATAATTTTCATTAAAAGGTATGAGATAAACGGTAACTTCTGGGTCATAGTAACGAATGCTATTGAGTAAAGCGATCGCATTATCAATAACCCGGTCATTGGCAACAATATAAATGCCCCTAGTCATAAATTATCCTTGGTTAATTAACCTAAGTTTTCGCAAAGCTCTTGTAAGTAAATTTGGTGTTGGAGCGTCATTATAATTTTTAGGAGGATTTGTAAAGACTGGACGCTTTTCTGGTTCGTGTAAGTAGCGATAGTAGAGAAATAAATCTCGATAAGGGAACTCAATGTTTTCTCCAGCACATACTGCTTGATTGATATTAGGAGGAACCCCAATATAATGAATGTAAGTTAGTCGATTGCCTTTATCATAGAGAATATATTCTCGTTCTTCAAAGTGCTTAGATGTGGCAGAACATCCAGTTTTTTGATTATCTGGTAATTGTTGAGCAAAGTTATAAATAGAAAGATTAGACCTCATTACCATATAGTTTATTAGTGGTTGTTCACCAGCCCCTTCATACAAAATTTCCGCTTCCCCATTTTGTAAATGGGATATCAGCAAATCTCTTTGTTCTGAGTTAAATATGCCCCGCTTTGAGCCATAAAAGCCTGAGCAAAATATTTCAGAATCAATGCGCTTTTGCTCAAAAACTTTTAGTAATTTGGGAGAATTAACATTGTATACTTTACTAACATCTTTAAATTGAAAATCGTAGACAACAAAATCATAATTATCTAACTTTTCAAACACTGCCGCTAGAGAGTTCATCACCAAAGTGTCTGCATCTAAATAGATAAACTTATCAAATGGCCCATCAAAAGCACAAAAACGACGGTGAGCGCCATACAAACGGAATTTACTGCGATTCAATCGTTCTGGTGCTGCTGAGAGCATAAATTGATCCCAACGATTAATTGATTCTTGATTATCGTAAAGAAATACATTAGGTCGTTTAGCTATTTCATTAGCGATTCGCTGTGTCTGATCATCGAAAGGATAGATACAAACAGGCGTTTCCGGCCCCAAGATCACATCAATACTGTTGAGCAGAGCCACCAGTTGATCGAAAACATAATCATTGCCAAGGGTACAAATACCATTCATAATTTATGAGTGTTGATCAACAAAGTTTGACAACCAGTTAAGCAGATTTAATTTATGTAAGATGATTTGACGTGCTTCTGCGATCGCATCTTTGGCAGCATACCAAGCATCAGGTGTAGCTGTCATTTCTTGAATGTAGGCAATGCCTTTTTCATCTAAACTGGGTAATCGCAAGAAACTACCCGGTGGCAATAATTTATCAGCAGCCGAGCCGCCATAGTAAATTGGTAGACACCAGGCAAGTAAACTATCCCAAAGTTTCTCACTTACATACCAATTATTATCAGCATAATTTTCAATTGCTAGATTGTAATAGTATGGTGCCATGCCATACCACTTATTACCCAGTTCTCCTGACTTTTTCGCCCATTGTGGTAAGTTACGCCCATACAAATCAAACTTAATACCACTAGATTGTAGAGACTGCAAAAAATCTAAACGCTGACGATGGTTGACAGTGCGGCTAATTCCTGAAGTAATCCAACTACATGGAGCAACCTTTTGGGGAGGTGGCATTTCATTTAAATCTTGAAATGAATTTGAGTGATACCAAATAGCAGGCATATAGTCAGGAGTAGGGGCAAAATCATCTGGGCCAGAAACGTACCCACAATACTTTTGGGCTTGTTGGTAATTATGATTAGTGATTTCTATAATTTCATCTAAAGGCGGTTCTCTTAGTAAATAAATAATCCGTTCTTTACTCACATCACGCAGTAGAGAATCAACATTTACTACTGATTTTTGCTGCCGTTTACGAAAATTATCAAACCAAGATGTTTGTGGCGCTGCTTGGGGAAAATCAAATTGATACATCAGCAGAAAATCTGGTTTGGCTGCCAATGCTTGCATTTGGATATTGCCCCAAACTCCAAATTGATTTGGAGATTGTTGCCACAGCCAATCGGCTCTAGTTTCTAAACCTCGATAGCTGCTAATCATGCCTACAGTTGTAATAGTCATTTTATTTATTAGTCAGTTATTATTTTCATTAGTTATTTTCCCTAATATCACTCATTTTTGCTTATCTAACAAGTTGGGGTAACAGAGATTCATCAACATAACTCAGGATTTTTGCCGCTCTATTTTCCCAAGAGAACTGCTTAACAAAATTGATACTATCTGGATAACCTTCTATTTTTCTGGGATGAGTTTCTAAAACCCGCTTTAGACATTCGGCAAATTTGCTGGGATTATCTGGCTCACACCAAGCAGCGATCGCTTGAGTATCTTGAAACTCAACTAATGAAGGGATTTCTGTTGCTACAATGGGAGTCCCAGAGGCGAAGTAATCAAACAGCTTTAAGGGAGATGTGAAAGTTGCCGCTTTTCCTGAACAATGAGGGTGAGCTAAAACATCGGCTGCTTGTAGCAAAGAGGCTAAATCATTATGTAATATATAGCCCAAAAATTTAATATTATGAACTTGTTTGTCTTTTACCAATTGCTGATAATATTCGATATCTTTTGGCTTACCACCTGCACAAGCAAATTGCACATTAGGCATTTCTTGAGCTGCATCAATTAATACATCAATACCTTTGAATTGCTGTAAAGCTCCCGCATAAACTACCAATTTTTGGCTTTCATCTTGCAATAGTTTTTGACGCCATTCGGCTGCTTTTTCGGGTTGTCTCTCCATAAATAAGCGATTAAAACCATTGTGCACTGTAATCAGTTTTTCTGGTGGCATCCCATTTTTAATCATGCTTTCGCGGATGGTGTCTACAACGGTGACAGCAATTTGCAATAGCGGATTTTTAACAATTTCTGGCTCAAATGGTTTGTCTTCGTGGTGGTGGTGTTCATAAATTGCTGGAACGCCATTTTTGATGGCAGCTTTGACAAAATTCCAGTTGCGACTGTGGACAATTTTAGTAGTTGGAAGTATGTGAAATGGTAAATAATACTTGCTGGCAATGGTGTTAGAGTCAGTAAATTTGCTCCGAAAATGGTCAATTGGCCAAGGCATAGGTAAAGGAGCAACTTTTAACTTGTCATGGAGGTTATAATATTTGATCAGTTCTGTTGGTGTTTTTCTCGGTTGAAAAGGACGGGCTAAATTAGCCGGATTAATAGCTTTTGCTCCTTTTTCAGGATATACCAAAACTGTTGAGTATCCCAAGTTGGCAGCGCCGTTGGCTGCATTTGTAGACTGCACTAGGTGAGCCTCTGGCTGCGGCAACTCTTCACCAATAAAAAAAATATAGTGTTTTTTTAAAGCAGGATTTTTCATAAATTTAAATATTAATACTATTTTCAAATTTTTCTAAATTTTCGAGCAAAGATATAGCAGATTCATAACTTTCAGTAATTAATCCCTTTTGTTCTTCTGGGGTGTATATCAAATTATCAGTTAGAGAACGGAGAGAGCCAAGTATGAGATTTAGAGAAGTCCGAAACTCACTTGATAGATGATTAAATGTCTGATAATAGCTGCTTATAATATCTTTATTTTCTTCAGAGATTGAGATAAATTCTCCCTTTATTTGCAGGTTCATAACATCTTCAAAAACCTCTATGGTGTTAAGAATTCTCCAAGCTGATTTGTAAGAATCTTCAATTAATTGCTGCTGTTCTTGGGAATTGTCTACTAGATCATCAAGTAATAAATGCAGGAACCCAATCATTGAGTTTAACTGTGTCCGAATTTCGTGAGAGATGCGGAGCAAGCTTTGTTTGTGTTTAGTAGCGGCTTCAGGATGTTCAACAAATTTCTTAGAGTTTAGGCGCATTGCCTTAAAAATTTTTGTCTGAATTAAGTCTTTCTTAGGCTGTTCGCTAAATTGCATTGAGTACAAACGTGAGTAGTAACCACCTTTTGGTAAGAGTTCATCATGGGTTCCTACTTCTACTACCCGTCCTTGATCTAATACGGCAATTTGATCGGCTTTTTGGACTGTGGAAAGACGGTGAGCAATTACAAGGGTTGTACGATCGCGGCTTAATTCATCTAGTGCAGATTGTACTAAACGTTCGGAAACGGTATCTAAAGCGCTAGTGGCTTCATCTAAAATCAGAATATCTGGATTTTGCAGCAGGGCGCGGGCGATCGCTAATCTTTGCCTTTGTCCACCAGATAACATCACGCCGCGATCGCCAATTAAGGTGTCAAATCCTTGAGGCAATTTGCTAATAAACTCATAAGCATTTGCTCGCTTGGCTGCTGTCAGAATTTCATCGTCACTAGCCTCTTCTCGCCCATAAGCAATATTGTTTCGCACCGAGTCATTAAAAAGAAAGGTATCTTGACTGACAATCCCCATTCGCTTTCGCAGGGATACAACATCGAACTCCCGCAAATCAGTACCGTCAATGGTAATACTGCCAGCTATTGGGTCATAAAATCTAGGCAAAAGGTCTGCTAAAGTGGATTTACCAGCACCAGAACTGCCTACTAATGCTAAGGTCGTGCCATGTGGTAAAAATAAACTTACATCTTTAAGTACCATTTTTTCATGACCAGGATAGGCAAACCGAAGAGAATTAAAAGATATGCCCTTTTCTAATTTTGTATAGGGAAGCTTACCCTTAGCCATGAACGGCTTATCATGAAGGCTTAAAAATTCATTTGCCACATCTACACTGGCGGCGGTACTGGCAAAGTTACTGCGAATAGTATTTAACTGAGAAATTAATGGCAGCACTCGTAGCAGTACTAATAGATATGTTAAAAGTACGGTAGAAAGAGAGGAAACCTGGCCAGCAAAGAAAGTTTTACTCAAAAGTACAATCAGCAGTAAAGCTGTAATACCCATCACCTCGCTCAAAGGTGTAATCGCTTCCGAATTAACCTGAGATTGGAAATCTGCTAACTCGCGATCGCGAATTAATTTTTGAATCCGTTGATATTCTTTTTCTTCGTTTCCCGTCGCCTTTACCAATCGGATTCCGTTCAAAGTCTCCAGCACAGAGATTGAATATGCTCTAGACATTTCACTCAACTGCTTACCAAAAGTTCTCGACTGAGAGATGGCATACTGATTTATTAATGTCACCAACAACAGCAAAACCGTAGAAGCAATTGTCAACTGCCAAGATATTGACAGTAATAAACCAACAAAAACTAAAATTGTGATTGCTAGGATAACTATCTTGACCGTACTACCTATAGCACTTGCAGCCCGACCAATTTCTCCACCAAGACGGTTGATTAAATCACCAACTTTTGTTTTTGCATAATAATCTATATCAACTTCTAGTAATAGCTTTAACCCGGTTTCGCGCATATCTGATGTCAGCTTTCGGGTTAAAGAACTCGATGTCAAGGAGCTGGCATAAGTTGCTAAGTTTTTTAGAAAAATTGTTAATAGAATCGTCCCGGCCATGATTACTATCCGGTAAGATTCTGGAGTATTATCAAAGGGAGATATTAACCTTTTTAGGATGGGAGGGGCAGAACTTAAATCTACTTCTTGCCCGACAATCTTTAAAATTACTGGCACAATTAAAGCTGTGCTAATTCCATTAAATAAAGCTCCAGAAAATCCTAACAATATTGTTAGCAGAATCAAACCTGGATAGGGTTTAGCAAATCTTAGTAATAGTTTTCTGGTAGACATTGGCTATTTTTATGCAATTTTAATTTATTAATATTATTCACACTATACTCGCCAAATTTAGTAATAATCAAATAAATCGAACCTCCATCAAGATTTACAACCGAGCAATTACCGACTTAAGCACAGAAGCCATAGTCTCTATGCTATAGAGTTCCACACATCTTTCTCTTGCCTTAATACCTTGCTGCTCTGCTGACTCTAAATCCTGAAAAATCAATTGTATTTGTTTAGCAAGCTGTTCGGGACAAGCAGGCTCGACTAAGTAACCAGTATTACCTAAAATTTTGGGAATATCTCCAACGCACGTAGATAATACAGGTTTAGCCATTGCCATTCCATCTGTCAACTTTAGGGGAAACTGAGCGCGAGCAGTCAAAGTATCTCGCTGGGGAACAACTACAATGTGAGCAGATGCTACAATTTTAGGCATTAATTCTACAGAACACCTTGGTAATTTAATAATCCAACGTCCCCACTTTTGAATCAATTTATCGTCATAATCATCGTAAGGGCTACCACCCACAATCACTAATCTTAAATCTGGCTCATCCAGCAAATCGAGTGCCATTAGAATGTCTTCAACCCCCTTATGAGGTCGTGGTGCCCCAGGAAACATGAGAATTCGATACTCAGAAAGACCGTAATCCGTTCTGCTAGTCTCAGAATCATACTTCTGGGGGTCAAACATTGTGGTATCTTTACCATTAGGTAGGTAAACACCACCGAAGCGTTTTTGCAGGAAGTCAGTATCTATTGTTACTGCATCTGCCTTTGCCACTAAGTTTTCCATCCACTTGAGATACAGTGGATGATCTGGAAATTTTAATGCGCCATTTTTCTTGAAAATGTCACGATAAAATTGCTTAAGACTAGGACTATATTTCCACTCATCACCTCCGTGCCAACTGAGTTCCCAGTCATCCATATCTAAAATTACAGGACGATGACCAATAAATTTTTTCAGTAGCGATAGCCCAAAACTTGTAAACTTGGGTTTTACAGCATAAATAATGTCTCCATCTATTTTTTGCAAAAGTTGACGAGCAGATATCAAAAATTCTGGATAATTTGTACCTGGAAGAGAAACAACTGAAATGCCAGACGGAGGAATAGCATACAGTTCTTTACCATACATAAAACCAAGAATCTCTACTTGATAATTGAGGCTTTGCAGTACTTGAGCTAGTAAAAAGGCTCGAATACTACCGCCTCCAGATAAATCACCAACAATTAATGAAACTTTCAATTTTGATGTTTCCTCCTGGAAATTCGCAATTTAAATATTGATAAATATTTAAAATTCTTCATAATTTAATACAGGAAAAAGCCTTGTGCATATATTCATAAGAAGATGTCATTTCTTGCGCCAGGGATTTGTAACTTGATTGGGTAAAAATACTTTAGCAAATCTGTCAAATACCCTTGTGTACAACGAACGGGTAATATTTTTAGCGTATTGAGGTCGATAAGGATAGGTACAGTGAAGAACTTTAATTTTATCCTGAATATTATAAGCCTCCTCCCATTTACTGAGATAATTATAGGTAGGTGGTAGTATTTTCATTTTAGGGCTTACAGATGCGATCGCAGAAGCAAAAGCCCCTTGATCTTTTAAAAGCAATTTATCTTGATTATTTTTGACAATTTCAAAATAACGTTTAAATTCGTCAAAAAACACCTTGTTGACTTCTGTTTTCCTAAAAGCTATCAAACCACTATTATATTGCACACTATCTGCTTGTAAAGGGAACCCAATAGATTGCAGTATTTGCAAAACATTCGGCAAAATGTCTTCTTGCTTTCCCCGTAGTAAATTTGTAGCTTTAACAATAGAAGGTTGCACATCTTCAGTTAATAGCAAATCATATTCATCCAAATACTCAAATACATCGTTGAGGTCGGAAAGTAAGCAAATATCTGAATCTAAGTAAATAGTTTTATCAAATTCAGAGGCTGCATATAAAGCCAGTTTTGCTTGCCGTGATGCTAAAACAGTATTTTCATTTGCAGGAGCAGGCTTTAAAATTACATTTTTGAAAGTCTTTAAAAAAGGATAGAGAACTTTTGGAACTTGATCAATTAAAATAATTATTGGTTCTTCATGAAACTTTCTAACTGCCGCTAAAAAGTGAATGCAATCTTGAAAAGGGTAAAGTCCAGTTAAAATGGTAATAAATCCTCTAGTCTCTTTTTTCATAAATAAGTTAAATAATTCTTACTTTGTATCCTAGCCTGTCAACCTAATTTAATGTGTCCATTCCCAAAAACTTTTACTCCAGTCTTCGTTATAGTAACAAACTCCTTGCCATTGGTAAAAGTGGACAAAATCTTCGATTTTTAACGTTTTATTTACATTCTTAATCATGTAGAGGGGTCGTTCACCGTAAAATGATGCCCACATACTATAACTACTAGGAGGGCCAATAATATAATCACATTCAGCTAAAGAATACATGTCTTCAATTATATGATTATTGCCATAAACATAAGATAAATGTTGAAAATATTCGTCATTTTGTTTTTGATTTGAGCAAATCAAAAATGTCACTTTTTTATTAGGAAATAGCATTTGTGCTGATTCCATCACCTTTAAATAATTTTCGACTAAATAAAAATATCTGCCATTTTGATGTTTCTGATAATCTCCGTGACGGATATGGACTCCAATCAGCACATCAGTCTGGCTACGAATATTGGATATAAGTTTTGCTACATTTAACTGATACTTCTTTAAAGGTTGAAAGTAAGCACGGATTTTTTCCCCATGTTTTTGTAAATTTGATATATCATTTACAAACCATCCATCCCGAAATACCCACCCTTGAAAAAAGTTTATACTTTCTGGCTTCAACTCTTTTGTAATGCTTGAATTGCTCCAGTTAAAGGGCTGATTACGCTTAATCTCAATTGTGTTAAAGCGTCCACTTTCAGCTAAATAACGATTTATTTTATA
Source organism: Nostoc commune NIES-4072 (assembly GCF_003113895.1). NCBI lineage: Bacteria > Bacillati > Cyanobacteriota > Cyanophyceae > Nostocales > Nostocaceae > Nostoc > Nostoc commune. Next base: position 5,935,482 of record NZ_BDUD01000001.1, read on the forward strand.
GTAGTATTTACGTAACAGTTTATTTCCTGAAATTGAAAATCGAGTAGAAGGATAACAACATAAAAAATCTTGAGATGTTGAGTTAAAAAAATCTGCATACTCTTCAAACGCCGGGTTTAAAACTGTTAAATTATTTTCACTTGCAAATGCCATAAAATGAGCAGATAATAATAATCGATTGCCTAGTTGTCCAGATTTTGCAGAGATTACTAACATGTATAAAAATTATAGAAACCAATATTCCTAATATTTGTTTAAGCTTTAACATACCAATGTGTATACATACTAGAATTTAAATTTTATTCAACCTGAGATTTTAAAGAAAATAGCCACTATGATTGAATGAATTTTTGATATCTTTAAAACAGGAAATAATTAAATAAATCTAACTTTGTATTTGCGGTTATTTCCAGAGAAAATTCACTGATAAATCCAGAGAAATTTTGCTTTATTGTGGTATGTTTACGGTATAACTACGGTTGTATATTATCATAACTATTAATGACGCATTACATTTGTGCTAAGTTGCGTATAAATGCTTAAAATAATTTATGCAAGTAGCTTACTTACTTGCTTAGACTTAGGATTGTTACTTTATACCAAACATCTATGTTGTAAGGGAGCCAAAGGTAATGCAGGTAATCCGTCTAGAAGCACTCTCAGACAACTACATATTCTTGCTACACGACCATAAAGAAAATATTGCTGCCGTTGTTGACCCGGCGGAATCTCTACCAGTATTAGAGAAACTGGCAGAATTAAAAGCTGATTTAGTAGCAATTTTTAATACGCACCACCATAACGATCATGTTGGTGGTAATAAGCAATTAATAGAACAATTCCCGCAACTGATAGTTTATGGAGGAGCGGAAGATCGTGGTAGAATTCCCGGTCAGCAGGTGTTTTTGCAAGAAGGCGATCGCGTCGGGTTTGCAGACCGCATAGCTGAAGTTATCTTCGTTCCCGGACATACCCGCGCTCACATCGTTTACTACTTTCCCCCGGAAAAAGCTGGTGAGACAGGCGACTTATTTTGCGGCGATACCTTATTTTCTGGCGGTTGCGGTCGCTTGTTTGAAGGAACACCGAGCCAAATGGTGGACTCTTTAAGCAAACTGCGCTCTCTACCCGATGATACACGCATCTGGTGTGCCCACGAATACACCTTGAAAAATCTGCAATTTGCCCTAACTGTGGATGGCGACAATACCGACTTACAAAGACGCTTCAATGAAGTAAAAGCTTACCGTAGCCGAGGAGAAGCTACCATCCCCTCGCTGTTAAGAGTGGAGAAGCGAACAAATCCCTTTTTACGTTGGGATCAGCAATCACTACAATCAACTGTTAAGAGTAGCGATGCAGTCCAAACCTTTGCACGGATACGGGAAATGAGAAATACTTTTTAAGTATGGGGCATTGGGCATTAGTCATTAATTTTCTTCCCCTGCCTCCCCTGCTCCCTCATCTCCCCACTCCCCACTCCCCACTCCCCATTCCCCAATTCATTCAATTTTCTCTAATAGTTGCGATCGCACCCTTCCTTTCGCTAGGATCTGTAAGCTTTAGGGTATAGGCACACAAGCTTGGAATACAGCACTGACATTGTGAGCTATGCTGCCCAAACCCAAATTAATTAGATTTTACAGGAAAAACGAAAAACGATGGCGAAGCGCGTGCAGTTAGTTTTAAATCAGGATATCAGTAAGCTAGGAAAATCTGGCGATTTAGTGGAAGTAGCTCCTGGCTACGCTCGTAATTATCTGATTCCCCAAAAATTGGCAACCAATGCCACTCCTGGTATTCTCAAGCAAGTAGAACGCCGTCGTGAGCAAGAGCGTCAACGGCAATTAGAACTCAGACAACAAGCTATTGAGCAAAAAGAATCTTTAGAAAAAGTTGGCAGCTTGACAATTGCTAAACAAGTTGGTGAAAACGAAGCAATTTTCGGTACTATCACCACTCAAGATGTTGCAGATGCAATTAAGGCAGCCACCGGTCAAGAAATCGATCGGCGTGGAATTACTATCCCTGATATTAATCACCTTGGTACTTATCAAGCTGAAATCAAGCTGTATTCGGAAGTAACGGCACAAGTCGATATTCAAGTCGTCGCTAGCTAAGTTTGGCGGGGGAGGAGATGAAGGGGATGAGGAAGATGAGAGAGCAAGGGAATTAAGGGTGACTAATAACTCCTAAACCCCACTCACTACTCCCTACTCCCTACTCCCCACTCTCAAATAGCTTTCATCTCAAAACTAAAATCGTTTATGGCTGAAGCACTGAATTTTCAAGGCGATGGTAGCGATGCCTACGGCGGTAAACTACGCCTCCCACCCCAAAATATTGAGGCGGAAGAAGCGATTTTGGGGGGTATATTACTAGATCCAGAAGCGATTAGTCGAGTTAGCGATCGCCTCCTTCCAGAAGCTTTTTACATTAGCGCTCACAAAGATATTTATCAAGCAGCTGTGAGGCTCCACACCCAAGGTAAACCCACAGACTTACTTTCAGTCACAAGTTGGCTGACTGACCATGATTTGCTTACTCGCATTGGCGGGAGAAATAAATTAGCAACTCTGGTAGACCGCACAGTGTCAGCCGTGAACATCGATGCCTTAGCAGGGTTGGTGATGGACAAATACCTGCGGCGACAGTTAATTAAAGCTGGCAATGAAATTGTACATCTTGGTTACGAGACAGAAACCGAATTGCCAACTGTTTTAGATCAGGCAGAACAGAAAGTTTTTGGCGTTACTCAAGAGCGTCCCCAATCGTGTTTAATTCACATTTCTGATACTCTAATTAATAATTTCCAAGATATTGAGGATCGAAATCAAGGTATTGCCTTACCTGGTATTCCCTGCGGATTTTACGATTTAGATGCGATGACCGGCGGCTTTCAGCGTTCTGATTTGATTATTGTCGCTGCTAGACCTGCAATGGGAAAGACAAGCTTTTCGATGAATATTGCACAATATATTGCCAATTACGAAATTATTATCAAGCGTGATAACATTGACGAGCGGAAGAAACTACCAGTTTGTATTTTCAGTTTGGAAATGTCAAAAGAGCAATTGACGCAACGTCTATTAGCTAGCGAAGCGCAAATTGAAAGTAGTTATCTGCGAACTGGCCGCTTAAGTCAAACACAGTGGGAACCTTTAAGTCGTGCTATTGGTATCCTTTCTGAGATGCCAATTTATATTGATGACACACCGAATATTACAGTTACACAAATGCGTAGTCAGGCAAGAAGACTTCAAGCAGAGCAAGGAACACTGGGTTTGATTGTAATAGATTACTTGCAATTGATGGAAGGAGCAGGTGATAATCGCGTTCAAGAATTGTCAAAAATTACGCGTCAACTCAAAGGTTTAGCGCGGGAATTATCTGTACCAGTTATTGCTTTATCTCAGTTGAGTCGAGGTGTCGAAGCACGCACTAACAAACGCCCGATGTTATCTGATTTGAGAGAATCTGGTTGTTTAGCAGGCGATAGTCTGGTGACATTAGCAGATAGTGGGCTGCAAGTACCAATTAGGGAATTAGCAGGTAAATCTGGTTTTGTAGTTTGGGCGTTGAACGAAGTTACAATGCAGCTAGAAAAGGCAATTGTTAGCAATGCTTTTTCCACAGGTATAAAGCCTCTGTTTACTTTAACAACTCGATTAGGTCGAAAAATCCGTGCCACAGGTAATCACAAATTTTTAACAATTAATGGCTGGAAAAGACTTGATGAGTTAACTCCTAAACAACATCTATGTTTACCAAGAAATCTCTCCAGTCCTGGTAAACAAACCATGACTTATGCCGAAGTTGCATTATTAGGGCATTTAATTGGCGACGGTTGTACATTACCACGTCATGTCATACAGTACACTACTAGAGAAATAGATTTAGCTCAGAATGTTGCTTTCTTGGCAACAGAAGTTTTTGGAGATTCAATTGTTCCTAGAATTTCACCTGAACGTGGGTGGTATCAAGTTTATTTATCCGCAGCACAACATCTTACTCATCGTGTGAGAAATCCAATAGCCAAATGGCTAGACTCGCTCGGTGTTTTTGGTTTAAGGTCTTATGAAAAATTTGTACCTCAAGAATTGTTCTCACAACCTCAAGAGTTAATAGGTTGCTTTCTAAGACACCTTTGGAGTACAGATGGCTGTATAAAATTGGTTACAGGAAAAAAATTAAGACCTATTGCATATTATGCAACGAGTAGTCAGAGACTAGCTTTTGATATACAGACACTTTTGTTAAGACTTGGCATTAACGCAACACTCAGGGCAGTTCCTCAAGTTGGGAAAGGTAGAAATCAATATCATGTAATAATCACTGGTAAGCCTGATCTCCAGTTGTTTATTATTCATGTTGGAGCAGTTGGAGAATATAAACTACGTTCACTCCAGGATATTTTCCAATACCTTGAAAACAGTATTCACAACCCTAATAGAGATATAATTCCGAAGGATGTTTGGAAAATAGAGGTTGTACCTGCGATGCAAGCTATTGGCTTCACCACACGGATCTTACAAGCCTCCATTGGAGTTTCGTTTTGTGGCTCTACTCTTTACAAAGTAAATTTAAGTCGGGAAGAAGCTCTAAAAGTCGGCAAAGTTGTTCAATCATCTAAACTGGTTACTCTTGCCAAAAGTGATGTTTATTGGGACGAGATACTTTCAATTGAATATAGCGGCGAGGAAGAAGTCTTTGATCTTACGGTTCCTGGTTCGCATAATTTTGTTGCAAATAATATTATTGTTCATAATTCCATTGAACAGGACGCGGATTTAGTAATAATGTTGTACCGCGATGAATATTACTCTCCCGATACTCCCGATCGCGGCATTGCAGAAGTAATTATAGCTAAACACCGCAACGGGCCTACTGGTACTGCGAAACTTTTGTTTAATCCACAGTTTACAAAGTTTCAAAATTTAAAAATTTAGCTATTGAATTGGGGGCTGGGATTGGGAAAAACTAATGCCCAATTCCCCATGCCCTAGTTTCTACTTAACTCCGAGTAATTCCACATCAAACAGCAGAGTGGCGTTCGGTGGAATCACGCCACCAGCACCACGAGCGCCATAGCCTAACTCTGCGGGGATGATTAACTTACGACGACCGCCTACTTTCATAGTGCTAAGTCCTTCATCCCAACCTTTGATTACCTGTCCAACGCCAATTTTAAAGCTGAAGGGTTGGCCGCGATCGCGTGAACTATCAAACTTAGTACCATCTTCTAAAGTGCCGACATAGTGAACTTCAACCGTTTGGCCAGGTTGAGGAGTCGCCCCAGTCCCCTCTTTTAACTCGACATACTTTAATCCAGAGGGGGTAGTTACGACATTATCACCAGACGAGGGGGTAGTTACGGCATTAGCATCAGACATAGTATGACTCGCAATTAGAGTATTATTTTCAGTTAAAGTTGTGGGCGCTGGCAGCGTTTGGGTTAATTCGGCAGCAATGGCAGTATTCTGCTTAGTGCCTAATTGCCCCACAACCAAAAGCACAACACACGCCAGCATGAACGCCACGCTGAGGAAAATTGCTTTCAAAATCAGTTCTCCTTACTTAGGTATCCTGGCAAAAACATTACCAACAGGACACAATTAGTTTAAATCAGAAAGGACATCTTAACGCCAAAGCTTATTTTCTAAATCGCGCAATTGACGCTCTAAACGGTCAATTCTACCGCGCAACTCGTCTACTTCCGACTGGCGAGCTACCCCCAAATCCTGCATCATATTTCGCATTTGCCGTTGCATTTGAACATCAAAGTTTCCCTGCTCCGACTTTAACTGCTGGGCAATATCATCTATAACTGCTTTGGCTTGCTCTGGATTGAGCTTACCGTCTTTAACTAAATCATCGCTGACTTGGCGCAGTTTTTCTGCTACTAAAGATGTTGTGCCAAGACCCACCATCATAAGCTGTTGCAACCAGTTGTTGCTTTCCATACTCCCTTCCTCTTAAATTATTTCAAACCAGCCGATTATTGCTCCTGAGTGTAGGCAATCAAGCTATGCTAAAAGCGTGGTTACTCTAGCCTACATCTCTATTTTGGCAAATTAGCAAACACAGAGATCGCAGGGTGTGCTTAGAGAACGACTCAAGTTTAAGGTTGTCCCGAATTTAAGGGAAAATTTTATTCAGAAGGACGCACAAATTTGGACAATAGGGCTGGCTGAATATCCTAAATTTCTCGCTAAAGAGGTTTGGATTAGCCTCAATGACCACACAGAAGTTACCCTTATCATTTTTTAGGCAACACTAGAGCAGTGGAAAGCCTTACCCTAAGCACATTTGCAGACTATTAAAGATAAATTTATCCAAGGACTGAGAGAATTTTATCTAGTAGTGAAGTCAGCAAAGTATCAAGTACGGAAATTTCCCCATTTCTAGGTGAAAAATTACTCTCGACTCCAAGAGTTGGGGCTTAACAACAGGCAAGCTTCCGCCACAGTTACTAATGAAGCGATGTCTACGACGGGCTACGCCTACGCCTCAAAAAATTATAGGAATCTAACTTAATTATTTCACGGCAATTCAAGTCATTGGTCATTAGTCATTAGTACCAATGACTAAATCGGCGGGAATCCCGCCGATTCGATTTGAGTTTTGCGGAATATACTGAGAACCAAAACTTGATTTAGCAAGCTTTTCAGTCAACTTGGCTTTTCAAAAATCAAATTGGATTCCCATCATAAAATGAGTTAAAACTTAAAGCATCTTATTGACATCTCCATTCTTAAAAGTAGGGAGGAGTTAAATTTTTGTACGCCAATTCTGAAAAGCTATCTCATAACCCTCTGATTTACTCTGATAAACACTCCACCAATGAAAAAATAGTCCTAACCCCCATCCTAATACTGGAAAAATAGCCCAAAAATAACTAGGACTAGTTATTAGATTCAAAAGAATAAGGAATAAATTCACCGCTACAAAGCTAACCAAATTTGCCCTAAAAGCTCTGCGTCGGAAAGTATTAAATGTGCGTCGCAAACGTTCCTCTTCTTCTTGAGCCAACCACTTGTTTTCAGTTGCTTCCAAAATATCAGAAGAGATACCTAAGTCAGATGCCATTTCTCTAAGCTGTTCTCGTGAAAATCCACCTTCCTGTTTACGAGCGAGTGCTATTTGAAGGATTTTTTGCACATCTTCTGAATCGTAAGTCATTTTAATTACCTTATAAGTTTGTGTGTAAATGCGCCTTTGATTTCACGAGGTTTTCGCTAGGTTTTGTTCAATTCAGTTAGCGAATGCCTCTACATTTTGCACCCAATACTTAGTTAAATTTACACCCTTATTATTTTCTCACAATCGATTTAGAGCTACTGTATTTGTCAATACCTCTATATCGCTTTTATGACATTAAGCAAACATTATCTGAAAGTTGAATGCTAGTAGTGTCAGGAAAGACTGATTGAAATTATGAATTACTAATTATTAATTATGTTGACGTACTTTTTTATTGAAATTGTATAGCGATCGCTCTGCCTCTGTATAAAAAAGGCGCGATGCCTGCGGTGGTAACCTACGCATCCTATGGGAATCGTATTTGATTTTTGAAATTATCTACGTGGGCGGGGAGTAGGGAGTAGGGAATAAAGAATTAGGCTTTTTGAACTGTACCGAGCTTTTTCAGAAATCAATTATTAGTCCTACAGAAGTGCTGGTAACTCATCCGCCTAGACATTGTATATGCAATTCTTTAAATTTATAAAAATATAGACAATTATTTATGGTATCAATAAAAATTTTTATTCGCCCTACCTCTAACGATAGATAGATTTTATTAAATAAATAGTTTAGATTTGTAACAAGTTACACAGAACTAGGTAAAGCACATGGCCAATATTGTTGACACCGCCGCTAATAATGGTTCTTTCAACACACTAGTTGCAGCAATCCAAGCAGCTGGTTTAGTAGATACACTGAAAGGTCCTGGGCCATTTACCGTCTTCGCACCTACTGATGAAGCGTTTAATAAGCTTCCAGCAGGTACAGTAGACGCATTACTTCAAGATATTCCTAAGCTCACCAAAATCTTGACCTATCATGTAGTCTCAGGCAAGGTACTAGCTGCTGATGTAGTTAAGCTAAAGACAGCTACAACAGTTGAAGGTTCAGATGTAAAAATCGACGCTTCTAATGGCGTTAAAATCAATGATGCAACTGTTGCAGCAGCAGATGTTGCTGCTGATAACGGTGTCATCCACGTAATTGACACAGTTTTGATTCCTGCATAAGCAAACGTCAGAATAGCTAATGCTATTTTTGGGGCGACGGCTATCTGTAGTCGTTTCTCTATGACAGTGTGGTTGAATGTTTTTTAGTAAACACCAACTACCAATAAATCCATCTAGATACTGTCTAGATGGATTTATTGTTTCATGCGTTTAGATTTAATTAGGTATAATCAAATTTTTAGTTTAGCCAAACCCAAATAACGGATACCTTCGGGGGAAATATCAAAACGGCAAGGTAAGACTTCTAAACCGAGAGCGATCGCATCGCGTAATAATCTACCATATATAGGATCTGTGCGATCGCCAGGGGAGAACTCAGTACAATCACTACGATTAATAAAGTAAAGCATCACGGCACGAGTTAGAGGTAACAGCGCCATTAGTTCTCGCAAATGCTTTTGTCCTCTTGTAGTCTCCGTGTCAGGGAATAAAGCTAGTCTCCCCTCAGACAAAGTTGTATTTTTCACTTCTAAATAAATTGGGCGTTCCTCATCACTCCCCGTTAAGAAAAAATCCACTCGACTTTTTTTATCTAGCCCATAAACCACCTCACCCTTGATTTGGCTATAGTCGCCCAATTCTGGGAAAAGATATTTCGCCAAAGCTAGCTTTACCACCCGATTGGGCAAGAAAGTATTTATGCCTACCCAAGTCGGCTCGTTGTCATGTACCTGAATTAGTTCTAAAGTGTAAGCCAATTTGCGGTTAAGATTATCACTTTTGGAAAGCTGTACAGCACTTTGGGGAGTTGATACTCCAGTCATTGGCCCTGTATTTGGACAGTGTGCTGTCACTATTTCGCCAGAAGTAAGTTGAACGTCAGCAAAAAACCGCTTGTAACGCTTGAGTAAAATACCCGGATACAAAGGTGGGTAGCGATAAAGCCAATCTATCATTATAAAACCTTGTTGCTGCTAGTAAATATACGTCGATTCCTTACCTATCTACCCCTCAATAGCAGATATTTTCAGCAGCTACTCCGCCCTGCGGCAGAATTTGAGTAACTTTCTATATCATGGATTGTCAATTTTTGTAGTCAAATTAACAACATAGTAATAAAAAGTAGCATACACTAAGTATTATAAGTCTCCCATAAAGAAAAATTCGGGAGAATTTCAATATGCAAGGAGGTAAATCCTATGCAAAAATTGGGGACAGCAACGGAATTAGAATATGCTTTTCTGTTTACTCTAAGAAAGGTAAATTCGATAAATCCAGAAGGTTTCAAACCATTTTTTAGTAATATGCCTATTGACCCTTATATCAAAGGCAACTATCGTTCGAGAAGATTATCTCGGTTTATAGTTTCTGGAAATGGTTTAATCAAATTACCTCATGGCTACTTCTTTCAAAGTAAAGAGGATAATCCATTAATGGGTGGCATCAAAAGAGAGTTTGCAGAATTAGATGATGCACTCATAAAACTTGATATTTTTAAAAATCTTGTTTTAGCATTTAGTGATTCTTGTAAACTTCATCCTGAAGCTGAAATCGGAGTTCATCAAATTAGAATTACTTGTTCACCAGGGAATTTTGGCAATCTAGCGCCTGAAGGTATACATCAAGATGGAACTGATTTTATTGGCATATTTTCAGTAGACAGAGATAATATTCAAGGTGGAGAAGCACATTTGTATACTGCCAAAAAAGAAAAACCTGTGTTTAGCAAAGTTCTAAATCCGGGTGAACTATTATTGGTTAACGATCATGAATTTTTCCACTTCGGCAATCCCATAAAACCACAAACTGATGCTCAAGGAAGCTTGGATGTTTTTGTACTGACTTCTCCTAGCTTACTTTCAGGATAACTTTAGTTAACTGTAAATATTTACAATTTACGAGATATGGGGAATTGAATGTAGTCATTTCCCCATTTTTTTATTTGTAATTGGAAATAATCGTGCTGATATAGCAATCCCAGATGAGTTGTGAAAATCGACAGGCTCAGATCCCCGACTTCTTTGAGAAATCGGGGATCTTATTGTTCACGAATGATTTAGGACTGCTATAGTGGTTTATCTAACTTGATTGCTAAAGTTGCCATATCAATTCATAAAGCCACAATTTTTTCTATCGTTGAAATCTTATTAGCCCTGTTAGTTAGCCCGGCATCTTTACAAACCGGAAGCATAAATCCAGAATAACCATAGATTCTTATTGATACATTTTTTAATACACCAGAAGAAAAGCACGCTGAATACTTAAAATATTAAAGGTAAGTGTATAGGTGAGGCTACGAAACAAGCGTGCTGGAATTCAACTAACTGAATCAACCAAACAAATGCTATGAATGACGAATTCTACAATAGAGGATTGGAAAAGGCTAGGCGAAAAGACTACGCTGGAGCAATTGAGGAATTTAACCATGCTTTACAACTGACACCTTACTTTACCGAAGCTTACTTGCAACGGGGTTTGGCACATTATGACTCAGGAGCAATCCTTAAAGCTGTTTCAGATTATACCGAAGCCATAAAGTTGAATCCTGAGAGTGTAGAGGCATATTATTGTCGTGGATTGGCTAGGGTGGCGCTGAAAAATTTACCGGGGGCGCTAGATGATGTTGAACGCGCTATTCGTCTCAATCTCAATTATGCTCCTGCTTATAATCTACGGGGGATAGTGCGGCGCAAACAGGGTTATATTCAAGACGCGATCGCTAATTTTAAAAAAGCTGCTGGGTTATATCTAGAACAACAGGATAAAGACAATTGTCGTCTGTGTTTGGAACAAATTAAACAGCTACAACCCCAAGAATTACCTGTTGTACAACAATCACCTTCTTCAAATGCGCCCATTTTATCCACAAATGAATATTTCACGCAATTATTAGAAAAGGCTGAAAAGGGAGATACCCAAGAGGCACTCGCCGATTTAAATTGGGTATTAAAAGCTGATCCGCAAGATGCCCAAGCTTACTGCTGTCGTGGGGTTGTGCGTTGTAAAATGGGTAATTATCGAGAAGCGATCGCAGATTTTAATCAAGCATTGCGATTAGATTTTCAAGATGCCATTGTCTATCGCAATCGAGGTAAAGCCCGTTCTATATTGGGCGATCATCAAGGTGCGATCGCGGATCTGAATCAAGCACTTCAGATGCAACCCGAAGATCCTTTAGTCTATATTGCCAGAGGTAATGCCTATCGGACAATGGGTAATTATTTCGGTGCAATTCAAGATTACACCCAAGCATTAAAAATAAACCCTAATGATGCTCAAGCTTACTACAATCGCGGCATTGCCTATACTTGCACAGAAGAAATGCAAAATGCCTTAGAAGATTATCAACGGGCGGCGAGTATTTTTTGTGAACAAGAAGACTGGGGAAATTATCAACAAGTCTTAAGTAGCTTAGAAAAAATTCAAAAATTTAGTCCAGAGTCAAAAAAGCAAAAATATAACCTACTACGTCAGCGACTTTTGCGAATGGTTGGCGGATATTGGGAAATTGCTGAAAGATTAATTCAGCAGAAGCAATATTACCATCCTGGGATGTCAGACGATTGGTATTTGCAAAAAGTGATTGATGATTTAGAACGCGATCGCGGTAGATAATATTATGTCCGCCAAATTACCCGTAATAAAAGAACCCCACCCCCAACCCCCTCCCGCTTTTCGAGAGGGGACTATGATGTACCTCATTTAATTAAGAAAAGCTATAAGTAATCAAGCGGACATAATATCACTTGTTATTTTCCAATGAAACTAACTGACTACCGCTTCCGCTTTTTCCTCCGCTTTTTCCTTCACTAGCACATAAGGCGTTTCTGCACCTTGTGCGAGATATTCAGCTAGCTGACTTTCAATTTGATCGCGCACAATTTGCCGGTACTCTAGAAAATGCTCGTTGTGGGCACAAGCTGCGATGTAATGTTCAATAACTCCAGGGTTACGCTTGAGAATACTAAACAAATGATGCCAGAACTTCCAACGGGTTTCTCGTTTGATTCCTTGTCGCCAAATTACAATTAGCAACGCTTTCACAACCACCCACTCTGGCATTTTCGCTGGCGCTTTCCAGCTTGGCAAACCCATCATCAAGAAACAGCGATAGGTACGATCCAAGTACTGCACTGGGTCATATAAAGTACAAAATGCTTCAATATATTCTCGTGCAAGTTCTTCCAGAGGACGGGTGGGGAGGAAATTCATCAATGTTGTTTGATTGATGTTGCCATCTTGATTTTCCCGGAGTCGTCCTTCTTTTTTCAGGCGATGCCAAAGCGCAGTATTAGGTAACGCTTGCAACATGGCAAAGGTAGTAGAGGGAATTGCTGCTTGTTCTGCAAAGCGGACAATGCGATCGCCTGCACCTGCTTTTTCGCCATCAAACCCGATAATAAACCCAGCCATTGGGCGCAATCCGGCTTTGATAATGGTTTCCACTGCCTCAGTTAGAGAACTGCGAGTATTTTGAAACTTCTTGGTCATTTGCAAACTATCCTCATCCGGCGTTTCGATTCCCAAAAACACCGCCGAGAAACCGCACTCAACCATCAGCTCTAACATTTCTGCGTCTTGGGCTAAGTCAATTGAAGCTTCAGTGTCAAACCGGAAGGGATACTTGTGTTCTGCCATCCAAACTTTTAACTCTTTGAGCAACAATTTTACATTTCGTTTGTTGCCAATAAAGTTATCATCCACCATGAACACACCCCGCCGCCAACCCAATTCATAGAGGTAATCTAACTCTGCTAACAGTTGGGCTGGGGTTTTGGTGCGCGGTTTGCGCCCGTAGAGAACAATAATGTCGCAAAATTCGCACTGGAAGGGACACCCGCGCGAAAACTGCACCGACATCATGTCATAAGCATCCAATTCTAATAAATCAAAGCGGGGTATTGGTGTGCTGGTGACATCAGGTTTCTCGGTGGCGCGGAAAGTGCCAGATGTGTCTCCCCGTTTGATTGCCTCAATAAACATAGGGAGAGTAATTTCGCCTTCATCCAAAATCAGAAAATCTGCACCAACATTTTCAACTTCGTGAGGTACAGAGGTGGGGTAGGGGCCGCCAACTGCGACTAACTTACCACGTTTTTTGGCTTCCTGGATTTGTTCAAGTAAATCTTGTTTCTGGACAATCATCGCAGAGAGAATTACTATATCTGCCCATTCCCATTCTGCTTCTGTTGCTGCGCGGATGTTGCGATCAACCAACTTAAATTCCCATTCTTGGGGTAGAATCGCCGCTACTGTTACTAAACCCAGAGGTGGTAATAAAACCTTGCGATCGACTAACTCCAAGATTTTTTCATAAGACCAAAAGGTTTTGGGAAATATTGGATACACTAACAAGATTCGCATGTAGTATCAATCCTCACACTTTGATTGTTATCCCACTCTAACGAAAATAAAGAGCTATTGACTTTTTATTAAAGTTGTTCTATCTTAACATTCCGGTTAATTTATACATACTCATAAAAATATTGCCTGATTTTTTCTACTGACAGGCTGTACTTACGCAAGCTTTTACTAATTTTTTAAATATCCTTGATTTGGTATGAGATGTTTTTAACTCAATATTAAGAGTGTTAAATACTCTACTTGGCACTTTTAACACCACTAATTTTTAAAACATCACTCATAGTTGCACAATAATTTGGCAAACCGAAACTATCGGGATTGATGAATGTTTCATAAGTAAAATGCCGATAGTTCATGCAAAACCGATCCCAAGCGGCCATCCGAATGCGGAACAAAACAATAATCAAATTAGCCAATGCTATAGATATGGGAATGCGAAAGTAAATCTTTTTGCCCAAATAAGCACAAACTTGTTTCACTGCTTGATTAGCAGTTAACGGTGCTTGACCTAAAACAAGCCAACGTGGTTGATCGTTTTCGATAGGATGATCGATTAAATATTGCACAACAGTGGCAATATCTCGTCCGTGGATAAAGTGAAAACTGCCATCTGCTTCTAAAAAGCGAATCAAATTGATATATTTCGTCACTTCTGCAATACCAGATGTGATAGGAGAATAGGGTTTATTAGCATCACCACCCAAAACTAAAGTCGGAAATACTGTGGTAATTTTGGGTGCGATCGCTAATTTTTCTTTTTTCTCTAAACACTCATATTTGGAACGGATATAATCTGTCCCAATTTCCCCAGCTTCTTTTAATGGTTGATTGTACCGATCCAAAACGCTAGCTGTCGAAAAATAAATCACCTGCTGGCAACGTTCTGGATCTAGCAGTTCCAGCAACTCTATAGTCTTGACGACGTTAATATCAAATGTCTTATCACCACCCCAAGCTGTGGCTGTGAGTACTGCCGTATCAATTGTAGATAGCAAATCGGCAAATTGGCGAATATTTTGCATATCACCTTGCAAAACGTTGATACCCGAACGTGCCTTAATATCAACTTGCAGTTTGCTTGGGTTCCTAACTAGTAGATACAATTCGTAATCTGTTTCGTTAATTAAGGCTTCTGTTAAATAATGACCTACACAACCACTTGCACCAGTCACTAAAATCCGTTTCTGGCTCATACTAAGATTTTAATAAGTTAGGAGTTAGTAGTTAAGAGTTAAGAATTAAGTTAAAAGTTCCCAATCAGGAGTTATTAATAAAGTTAGGAGTTAGAAGTGAGGAATTAAGAATAAAAGATAACTTTGCACCTCGCAACTGATAACTTTATAACTCATAACTCCTAACTCATAACTTATAACTCATAACTTCTAACCCTTAACTCCTGCAAGATTCAATTCCTTTGCTGTTTCAAAGAAGAAAGCAACATTTTCTTCGGGAGTTTCTGGTAAGACACCATGACCGAGATTGAGAATGTGACCCCAGTTACCAGCTTTGCGAACGGTATCAAGAATGCGATCGCGGATAAATTCTTTAGAGCCGAATAACACACCTGGGTCTAGATTTCCTTGAACTTTGACATGCTTACCTAATCTGGCTCGTGCGTCTGCCATATCCACTGCCCAGTCTACAGTGACAATATCAGCGCCAGATTGTGCCATTCTTTCCAACACACCTGCACTACCGCTAACTAGCAAAATCAAAGGTGTATCGGGGTGGGTTTGCTTGACTTGTTGGAAAACTCGCTTCTGATAGGGGAGAGCAAAGGTGTCATAATCTTGAGGACTCAATTGACCCGCCCAAGAATCGAACATTTGCACAACTTGAGCGCCACAGTCAATTTGGTAGCGGGCATAGATAGCGATCGCATCTGCTAATTTAGCTAACAGTTGATGCAATATCGTCGGATCTGAAAATGCCATGTTTTTGATGATGGAATAGGTTTTAGAACCTTTTCCTTCCACGGCATAAGCTGCTAATGTCCACGGCGCACCCACAAAGCCCAACACGGTTGATTTATCGCCTACTTCCGAACGTAGCGCTTGTAAGATTGTTTTGATAAATGGTAGAGCTGCTTCTGGTTCTAAAGGATGCAGGCGTTCAATTTGTTCTTGAGTGCGGAGGGGCGAGTGAATGATTGGCCCTTTACCTTCGGCAATATCCATGTCAATGCCCAAACCAGGTAATGGGGTGACAATATCAGAAAATAAAATTACTCCGTCTGGTTGGAAAGCTCTCCAGGGTTGCAAGGAAACTTCAATTGCTACTTCTGGAATTTCAGAGCGATCGCGAAAGGAAGGATACTTTTCTCTTAAGTCTCGATATGCTTTCATATATCGTCCCGCTTGTCGCATCATCCATACAGGGGGACGATCTACTACTTCACCACGAGCAGCCCGTAAGAGATGAGGAGTCGTTGAATAAACACCCATTTATCACTTCATCCTAAGTCACAATTTTTATGCCACTGTTTAGCTTATCATTCTGGGATTACGCTTTTTCAGAATAAAAGGGACTGGGGAGTGGGGAATAGGGAGTGGGGACTAAGGAGTGAGAAATAGGATAAAACAAGAATCAATATTGAACTGAGAATTGGAATTGGGCATGGGGCATTGGTTAATAATCAATAGTTCTTCTTCCGCTACTCCCTCATCCCCACTCCCCACTCCCCACTCCCCTAACTCCCTATGCAAACTGACTCTAACAGTTCCGATGATGTTGCATCTGCTAATAATGAGCCTAACCCAGGAAAGTTTTTGATTCCGCGATCGCAGCGACAGAGGTTCTTTATTCAGTTTACCTTAATGACCCTAATTGGATGGGTTGTGGGTGGCGTTGCCAGTATCGCCTTAGAGAAAATTATTCTCCAAACCTCACCTAGTGTTGTTATCCAACCACAAACATGGAGCATTTTGGTCAGAAGTCTTAGCAATGTTATATTTGCTGTGATTTTTGCTGCCGATCAGAGCCTTGTCCTTTACCGATATTTATCAGGTTGGCAGTGGATGTTTGCTACTAGTGTAGGTTGGCTGATTGCTAACGGCGTTTCTACAGCCTGGATTAACTATCTTTCAAGTATTGCCATATCGTTAAATGAAACTTTATCTCCTGAGCAGACTTTTATTTTTGGATTTCTGTCTGCGATCGCATATATTATTTCTGGTATTTGGCTGGGGCTTTGCCAGTGGCTGGTATTGAGACGATATACAACAGACATTTGGTGGTGGAATTTTGTACCCTCAATCTCTTTTTTCTGGATCACTATTTTGATTTGGTTGCTTTTTGTTGTGCAAAATTTGATTCCAGAAGCCAATCGTACTTTTATACTATATTGGAGTGGACAAGGATTTACAGCATTAATTTTGGGAATTATACCAGCAATTAGCTTATGTACCTTGAAAAGAAATTCACATCGCCGGAATGGAATTTCTGGTTAATCATAATTAAGTATCGGGTTTGAAACCTAGTTTTAGCAAAGCTAAGTAAAAACGAAACCTTAGTTAGGATTTTAGATTTTATCTAGATTGTAGGGAATCCCAAATTGAATCAAGGTTTGCTTGAGCTTGTTTGAGTGCTGTTTCTGGAGATGCGCCTAGCATGGTGGCTTCGATGGCTCGACCTAAACTGTCAGACAAACGACTATAGCCAGGAATGATTGGTCGAGAACCTGATACAGACATTTGGTCAATAAAGATTTTCAAGACAGGTTTTTGCTGGATAAATTCTTGATAAGCCTGACTTTGGGCAGATTTAATGTTAACTGGTAAAAAACCCGTCCCTATACTCCATTCTGTTTGGAATTCTTCACTTAGAACATACTCTAAAAATTTTAGTGCGGCTTGCTCCCTTTCTGGTGTTGTCTTCATCAAATACATATTTCCAGTGGCTGTCACTGTAGCAGGTTTCACATTTGCAGGTATAGGGAATACGTTAAAGTCAACATTAGACTTCATGATATAAGTCCAAGGGCCTGTGATCTGCATTGCAACGCGGCCTGAAATAAAAGCGTCTTCTTCATAACCTCGCTCTGGGGAAGAAAGGGTTGCTGAACCATCTTTTAACAGGTCTTGCCAAAATTGTAAGGCTGCGATCGCACCTGGATTCGTCAAATTTGGACGGTTATTTGTTACAATTTCTCCCCCAGCGCTCAATAAAAAGGGGAACCAACTAAATACAGTCCATTCTTCTTTTCCTAAAGGCAGCAACATTCCGTATTGTTCAGGCCGATTGTCGCCATTCCGGTCTATAGTCAATTTTTTGGCAACTTCCCTCAACTCTTCCCAAGTCTTAGGAATTTGCATAATTCCCGCAGCTTGGAAAAGTTTAGGTCGATAAAAAATGCCTAGATTACTCGTGTAAAGGGGTATTGACCAAAGATGCTCGTTTAATTTTAATTCTTCCCATAGGTTAGAGGTAATTTCCGACTTCAAAGGCAATTTTTCCAGCCATTCTTCTAAAGGTCGAATTGCTCCTAATTGCATAAACTGACCCGTCAATTGAGGATCGAATGACAGAATATCTGGAGGCGCATTGCCCACAACTGCTGTTAATATTTTTGGCAATTGGGGTTGGCCTATAAAGATAGATTTCACCTTTACATCAGTATGAGTCTGATTAAATTTAGCTACTAGTTTGTTAAACACATACCGATTAGTAGGGGGATTGATTGATTGCCATAAACTCAGATGAATTACTCCGTCATTCTTCTGGACTGTCCCCTGACAACCATATAAGAATAAGAAAAATATACTCAGAATAATTCCCATCAGCGAAAGCCGCCAAGTAGAATTGGTCAACTGGCGGGAAAATTTTTGAATTTGGGATTGGAAAAGGGTAACTTTCATGTCAATTTTTAGATTTGTTGGGCATCTATCATTTCAGCCTTCTTAAACCACACCGCCCTGTAGTCAATTTTTGAAGATTAAGTTGCTCTATTCTCAAACGTTCAAAACCATGTAAGGCTTTTTGACAACCATCTCATTGACCCTAGTCATCTACCTGAATCGTGCCATTAGAAACAATACCCTCTATAAGGGTATTGAAGATATCCATCGGGAGCATCCCAATTTTGCCAAAAGGTACGGGATTGACACAAAAACCCTGTACAAACCTCTTTCCTTGGCGCTCTTGGCGTCCTTGGCGGTTCGTTATTTCATTATTGTTCTAAGCCAAAATCCCGTATAAAAATAAACTTGCACATTTGGGATGCTCCCTATCCATCTTTATTTTATCTATGAGTTCATTGACATCTTTATAATTAAAAATATATACTTCTCAATCTTAATATAAAAAATATTTATCCTTTTGCATCAGAGTTCAAATAGAATTTGATAAGGCTATTATAGGAATATAACCTCCGGCAAATAAGGCAATTTTAATTACAAAAAGCTATTTTCTATCTATTTTAAAAAAATTGATCCAACATACTATATTTTATTTTAATATGCGCGACTGCTAAGTAAGTTAAACTAGTAGAAATTTATTGTATAGTATAATACGTTTATTCCATTGCGACACAAATTTTATGGTAAGCTCTACCACGCCTTATTTCTTAAGTGGCTTTTTAGAAAATTCATTTCACTTCAAGCATCATATACAAGATTTTTTACATTTAGATCCCGAAACTGTAGAAACAAAGTTAGCAGCAGAAAAAGAAGAAATAAAAAACTTAGGACATAAAGATTTTAATTGGCAAGAAGCAAGTGCATTCTATCGTGATAAAGTAGGAGAACTTTACTTATTTGAATTGGGAGCTTGGCATCTGTCAAGTCATGAGTATATTGGAGATATGTTGCGCTTGATTGCAGATTCTGCCCAAGGTCGAGTATTAGATTTTGGTGGTGGAATAGGAACTCATGCCCTTGGTGCTGCTCTTTGCCCCCAAGTTGAGCAAGTAATCTATTATGATATTAATCCGATAAATCGTGATTTTGTTCAGTATCGAGCTGAGAAAATGAAACTGGACAAAAAAATAGTTTTTGCTCTTGAAATGCCTGAAAAAGAGAAATTTGATACGATTTTATGCTTTGATGTTTTAGAACATTTGTTAGATCCTAGCCAGCAGTTATTGCAATTTTATCAAGCTTTGAACTCTGATGGTAAGATGATAGTAAATTGGTATTTCTTTAAAGGTTTTAATCAAGAATACCCTTTTCATTTAGATGATCCTAAAGTAGTAGAAACATTTTTCCATACACTTCAGAGTCACTTCTTAGAGGTTTTTCACCCTTACCTCATTACAACTCGCTGCTACCGTAAGCAGAGTTGAATTTAATTTCATGTTTTTTGGCATGTCTTTTGGGTGGAGCCACAGCGAAACCCAATAAGTAAGTTGTTTAGGTAAAAAATGATCTTGAAAATACATTAACGACGAAAATGTACTATAAATTATTATTTATGTCCACTCCAATTGGTTCACTAGGTTCAGGATTGGGTGGCGGAGTGGAATTGACTATCTCTAACATTGCCAAAGAGATGCTGCGGCGAGGACACGAAGTAAAAATTGTCGCACCTCAGGGGTCTGTTAGCAGTTCATTACCTATTAAAGAAATCCCTGGAGAACTACAGATACCAGCCCAAAATCAGACTCGCACTGAGCCAATTTTTATCCCGAAAAATTCTGTTCTGGCAAATATGTGGGATTATGCTCGTCAAGTGCAAGCAGATTATGATCTGATTGTGAATTTTGCTTATGATTGGCTACCACTGTATTTAACACCATTTTTTAACCGTCCGATCGCCCATCTCATTAGCATGGGTTCTTTGACAGATGTTATGGATCACATAATTGAACAGGTAGCAAATAACTTTCCAGGTACTATTGGTGTTCATGGTCAAACCCAGGCTGCTACTTTTACATTTGCAGATAAATGTAGATGTTTAGTGAATGGCATGGATTTATCTGTTTATCAGTTTTGCAGTCAACCTGGTTCTGATCTGGCTTGGGTAGGTCGCATAGCACCAGAAAAAGGGCTAGAAGATGCTGTAGCAGCAGCCAAAATTACAGGTATACCGATGAAAATCTTTGGATTAATACAGGATGTACCCTACTGGGAGAAAATTTGTCAAGAATATCCTGATGCTCCGATAGAATACAGAGGATTTTTACCAACACACGAACTTCAACAGGAATTAGGTCAGTGTCGAGCATTATTAATCACTCCCAGATGGATAGAGGCTTATCCTAATGTGGCACTAGAGGCACTTGCTTGCGGTGTGCCTTTGATTAGTTATTGTCGGGGTGGTTTAACAGAAATTATCCAAGAAGGCAAAACTGGCTTTTTGGTGGAACCTGATAGTGTCCAAGGTTTGGTAGAAGCTATTAAGCGTCTGGATGAACTTGACCGCCAAGCTTGTCGTCAGAAAGCAGAAACTGAATACTCTTTAGAAGCTATGGGCGATCGCGTAGAACAATGGTTTCAAAAAATTATGAGAAACTGATATAGTACTAATCAACATTTGCCCTCAACTACGGCGCGTAGCTTGCCGCCGTAGGCATCGCTAATATTCCCGCATCCCCATCTAAAATTACCTCTATACCCACTGGTAAGGCTGCATTGGGACTATCATGACCAAAGGGTAAATCAGAAACAATCGGAATCCCCAAATCACCCAAGCGATCGCGCAATACTTCTTCTACACTAAAACTAGACACAGTTGGCGGCGCTTCACAGCGAGTAAAACCGCCCAAAGCAATACCGCAGACTTGAGACAAAGCACCACTTAAGCGCCACTGTGTCAGCATCCTATCGATGCGATAAGGTGCTTCTGTAATATCCTCCAGTGCCAGAATTACACCATCCAGATGTGGCAGGATTGGTGTACCCAAAAGGTGAGTAGCGACTGTGAGATTACCTGGTAATAAAGTGCCTTTTACAACACCACCACCCCAACCGCAACCTTTGAGAGGGGCGAAAGAATTACTTTCTACCCAATCAAATAATCTCTCAATTGACCAATCTGACTCATCTACCAAAGTCGTCAGCACGGGGCCGTGAACGCCGGAAATTCCTGCTGTATAAAGGCTCCATAATAAAGCTGTGACATCAGAAAAGCCTATGAGCCACTTGGGAACCGCTAAGTTTGACCAATTCCAATCTTCCAAAATACGGGTGCTGCCAAAACCGCCTCTGGCGCAAAGGATACCACGGCAATCAGGATCTTGCCATGCTGCTGCTAGTTGGTGGCGGCGGGTTTCGTCTTTACCAGCAAGATAACCCCACTTGTCATCTATCTGAGGACTGATTTCTACTCGATAACCACGCGATCGCCAAATTTCTACACTCCGTTCTAATGCCTCAAATTCTCGCAAAGCACCACTAGGGGTAATTACTCGTAGTAAGTCTCCAGGTTTTAGGGGCGGTGGTAAAATTTTGGATGGCATGAAAATATTTAGGGGTGAGGAGAGACGCGATTTAGGGGTGAGGAGAGACGCGATGAATCGCGTCTGTACAAGGGGTTAAGAATAAAGACTATACCTCAGAACTCCGATAAAATTTTATTGAATCATTTTTGAAAGCGATCGCTACAGTGGTTTTATTTTAGGTTCGCTTTGTATCTGACTGTGAATTTTCTTTAGTTGGATTTTGCGGTACAAGATAAATACCCCCAGATATTAAAGTCAGGACGACAGAAAGCCAAAAGGCAATCAGAGAGGGAGTTTGCCACACTTCACCCAGAGGCGCAATCAAAAGTGCGATCGCAACTATTTGACTAACAGTTTTGAGTTTACCCCAAATATTCGCTCCCGTAATCGTCGTTTGATTCACCCGCCAACCAGCGATCGCTAATTCTCGCGCTAAAATCAAAAATACTCCCCAAGCTGGCACTTTTCCTAATTCAATAAAAACCAGCAACGGCGCAAGTACCAGAAGTTTATCCACCAAGGGATCAAGAAACTTACCCAACTCACTAATTTGGTTGAGTTTCCGCGCCAAATATCCATCTAGCCAATCAGTCAATGCAGCAATAAGAAAAATCGCCAAACATATCCACTGAGCTTGAGGTGTAGGATTATATAAACCGTAAAGCAGAAATGGTATCCCCAATAGGCGAGAGAAAGTAATCCAGTTGGGTATGGTCATAGGGAATTTAAAAATCAAACTTCAAAATTAACAATAGTAAAGCAACAAGCAGCCAAGCAAATATGCAAAATCTATGCAGATTAGTGTATCTGGGTGTAGCTGCGTGGGAAAATCTGTTTTCTGTAGCTCTCCTAAAACAATACTATGACTGAACACACAGACTCTCAATTCCGCATCGAACGCGATTCGATGGGCGATCGCCAAATTGCTAGTAGCCTTTATTACGGCATTCAAACTTTACGGGCTATAGAAAACTTTCCCATTAGCGGCATAAAGCCTTTAGATACTTACGTAGATGCTGGATTAATCATTAAAAAAGCTACAGCAATTGTGAATGGAGAACTAAATTGCATTCCCCAAGATATTAGTCAGGCGATTATCCAAGCAACTGATGAAATATTGGCTGGGAAGTTCCGGGATCAATTTGTCGTGGATGTTTATCAGGCGGGTGCTGGAACATCTCACCACATGAATATTAACGAAGTTTTGGCAAATCGCGCCTTAGAAATTCTTGGTGAAGAAAAGGGCAATTACAAACGTGTTAGTCCCAATGACCACGTTAACTATGGGCAGTCTACCAATGATGTGATTCCGACCGCAATTCGTATTGGTGGATTATTGGCATTATCCAAGACATTACACCCAGCAATAGATAGTGCGATCGCATCCTTAGAAAACAAAGCTGTAGAATTTCAAGATATCGTCAAATCTGGCAGAACCCACTTACAAGATGCAGTACCAGTGCGTTTGGGCGAGAACTTTCGGGCTTGGGCGCAAATTCTTACAGAACATCAAAACCGGATTTACACCGCCTCTGGAGATTTGATGGTGCTAGGTTTGGGAGGTAGTGCAGCCGGAACGGGGTTAAATACTCATCCTTTGTATCGCGCCCGTGTGGTAGAAGTTCTCTCAGAATTGATTGATACTCCTTTAGAACCTGCACCCCATCTTATGGCAGCCATGCAGAGTATGGCCCCATTTGTAAATGTTTCTGGTGCTTTACGCAACTTAGCGCAGGATTTAGTCAAAATATCTCATGATTTACGACTGATGGATTCAGGGCCAAAAACAGGCTTGAAAGAAATTCAACTCCCCCCAGTGCAACCCGGTTCCTCAATTATGCCAGGTAAATATAACCCAGTCATGGCAGAGATGACATCAATGGTGTGTTTTCAGGTGATGGGTTACGACAGTGCGATCGCATTAGCCGCACAAGCCGGACAATTAGAATTAAATGTGATGATGCCGTTGATTGCTTATAACTTGATTCACAGCATCGAAATTCTGGGTAATACTATCGCTGCACTCACCGAACGCTGCATCCAGGGAATTACTGTAAACGAGGAACGTTGTTTAGCTTATGCCGAAGGTAGTTTAGCTTTAGTAACCGCACTAAATACCCACATCGGTTATTTAAACGCCGCAGCTGTCGCCAAAGAATCTTTAGAAACTGGTAAATCCCTGCGACAAATTGTCCTAGAACGCGGATTGATGAGTGAAACAGACTTAGCTACAGTGTTAAATCTAGAACAAATGAGTGGTATCTTACCGCTTAGAACAGAATAATAGGTTATGGGGCATGGGGCATGGGGCATGGGGCATGGGGCATGGGGCATGGGGCATTAATTATTAATTCTTTTCCCTCCCTCACTCCCTCACTCCCTCACTCCCTCATCTCCTCCACTCCCCAGTCCCCACTCCCCAGTCCCCACTCCCCACTCCCCATTTAATTTATGCAGACTCAAAAACCATCTGTTAGTCTCATTCGAGCTACATCTTACGAACGAGAGGCTTTACGAGAATCCTTAGTCATTCTCCTAGAACCTTTTGGTGGAATGGCAGGGTTTGTGAAAAAAGGCGATCGCGTTTTACTCAAACCAAATTTACTTACAGGCTCACGTCCTGGTAAAGAGTGTATCACCCGTGCCGAACTAGTTTACCAAGTTGCCCAGATGGTAATTGAAGTTGGCGGTAAGCCATTTTTGGGTGATAGTCCTGCTTTTGGCAGTGCCAAGGGCGTAGCAGTAGCAAATGGCTATCTGCCTATTTTAGAAGAACTCAATCTTCCCATCATCGATTTTCAAGGTCAGCGTTACCAAACTATTAGTGACAATTTTAATCATCTGCGGTTGTCTAAAGAAGCAATGGAAGCAGATGTAGTGATTAACCTACCTAAAGTGAAATCACATACGCAATTGACATTAACACTAGGTGTAAAAAACTTGTTTGGTTGCGTCCCCGGTAAAATGAAAGCTTGGTGGCACATGGAAGCCGGAAAAGATGCGAATAGATTTGGTGAAATGTTAGTAGAAACTGCCAGGGCAATAAACCCTAACTTAACCATATTAGATGGCATCATCGGTCATGAAGGAAATGGCCCTAGTAATGGTGAACCTCGCCAACTGGGAATTTTAGCAGCCGCATCAGATATATTTGCCTTAGATCGGGCAATGGTAGAAATCCTTAATGTTGCTCCTGAACAAGTGCCTACAGTTGCAGCTTCCCAAAGACTAGGAGTTTGTCCAGAACTAGCTGACATAGAGTTTCCGCATTTAAATCCTGACTTATTAAAAATAGAAGATTGGCGGTTACCAGACAAGTTGATGCCCATCGATTTTGGTATGCCCCGCGTAATTAAATCCACGTTTAAGCATCTTTACACCCGATTTATCAAGGAACCAATGAGTGTTTATGGAAGGGAGTAGTACCGCAGGGCGGAAGTCAAAATTCAAAAGTCAAAAGTCAAAAGAATTATATTCCAAGCTTTTGCGCCCACTGTACTAAGGAAATGAGGGAGACAAGGAGAGAATAAACCCATACCTATTCCCTACTCCCCAATTGAATGCAAACTTCGTTACAGCAATTTGATTTATTAGCAGAGTAATCTGAAATTACCCTCCGATTGCTTAATCAGACCGCCCTATGATATTTAGTGGCGGTTTTTTTAGCTGATTAATTTGTTATCCAAAAACTTATACGAATTTAGAATCTGGAAATTAGGATTGGATATTTTGTTCAGACATGAGCAAGGTTTTGCGATAACTTCCACACCTCTACGCCACCTTCTACAGTATTTTTAAATCTACCTATATATAGATTGACAAAATTGCTGTGATATTAAATATACTTTAAAATTTAAATTATAAAATATCTGTTTAGTGTTATCACTGAATGCTTGCTGCACACGCAGTTGATCCATGTGTATTTATTCGGTAGCTATCCTTAGTTACAAAAATTATTCCTATCTATTTCTTGGCTAACATCAAATTTTTTTGTGTATAACTACTGTATAACAATCAAAAGCACTGAATATTTCTCAGTGCAATTGCTGTTTTGTGTCCTGTATCACAAATTAGCAATTACAGTAAAATGACCTTATCAAAGGCATTTTAAGATGTTATAATGATGAAGTCTCGGACAAATATGTTTTGCTAATTAATCTTTAAACAGCGAAAAAATGTAATTTATGATGCTGTCAACGTTGGCTTTGCGTATGCGAACCATTACACCATACAGGGAAACATCTGAAAATATTAATTGCATAAAACATGATTTGTTTAGTTGTAACTTTGTATTAAGAACTCCATGTATAAAAAGGCTATTATGACAGCAAAGAACTGGTTTAGATTGTAGGATGTTACACATTCTACAGTTTAAAAATAGCTAACATAGCAATTAAGACTCTCAATCAGAGAGTAGACCTATACAGTGTTACGAACAACTTCAATTTTGTATGAATTCAAATAGCCAGTCTGCCAATACCGACACATATTCCCAACGTTTGGCAGACATTGTGGGAACTGCGATCGCTCTGTTAACTCTTATCCTACCCGTATTTGTCATAGCCCACTATTCTTCAACTGATGTTCAAAATAACCAGCAGCCCCTGGTTCAAAATTTCAAAGGAAGTCAAGATTGAGAAAGCTTTCCAGTAGCATTTCCCCATCAGAAAAGCTACAAAAAAGGAGAAAACTGATTTTGAGACAATCTCTCTAGATTTGGATGTATTTCATCAAGAATAAGCTGAAATCTTTATTGGGTGACTCCAGATTTCAGTTGTCTTGACAGAATAGGGGCAGAAATAAATCCCTCCAACAGCAATTAAGGATGTTAGAAAATAATACCCTCTTGGAAAAAGCGTTGTGAAGTTTCTTTACAACGCTTTTTCCATTTCAATTAAAAGTGGCAGAGATGAGGAGGATGAGGGAGCAGGGGGAGCAGGGGAGGATGAGGGAGAAATCAATTCAAAATTCACGCATTAAAGAACTTCTGCCTCCTCTTTCCTAATGCCCTATTTTGTGAAATGAAAATGAATACGTTGGGAAGAGATCCATATTGCCCTAAAATTCTACACGGGGAGAGAAACTGACTGAGTGTCCCCGTGATTTATTGTTATCAGAGGAGTTTTTTGTGGACTTATCTCGTATTCCTGCCCAACCGAAACCAGGTCTAATCAACGTTCTGATTGAAATTACTGGCAAAAGTAAAAATAAATACGAATACGATAAGGAACTAGAAGCTTTTGCTCTAGACCGAGTACTTTATTCCTCGGTACAATATCCTTATGACTACGGCTTTGTACCTAATACTTTGGCTGATGATGGCGATCCCCTTGATGGTATGGTCATAATTGACGAGCCAACCTTTCCAGGCTGTGTGATTGCTGCACGACCCATTGGCTTTTTGGAGATGATTGACGGTGGCGATCGCGATGAAAAAATCCTTTGTGTTCCTGACAAAGATCCGCGCTACACTCAGGTCAAATCCCTGAATGACTTAGCGCCACACCGCTTAGATGAAATTGCCGAATTTTTCCGTAGTTATAAAAATTTGGAAAAAAAGGTGACTGAAATCCTCGGTTGGCAAGATGTGGACAAAGTTGCAGCTTTAGTAGAAAAATCCGTCAAAGCTTATAGAGGATAATAGAAGAGTTAGGAGTTAGGAGTTAACAGTTAAGAGTTAAAAGTTAGGAGTTAAGAATTATGAATTTTTATTTCTCTCTCCTCACTGCTAATTTCTCACTCCTCACTCCTGATTTTAATAACTTTCACTTGTTAAGGATTGTAAAATCTGTCACTAACCCAAACCTAAATGCAGCGCACTCTCCTTTTGGCAAAAATTCATAACTGCACCCTTACTGGGGCGAATATCAACTATGTAGGTAGTATTAGCATTGATGAAATGCTTTTGGAAAAAGCTGGCATCTTACCTTATGAGCAGGTGCAAGTAGTTAATAGTGCCAATGGTCAGCGCTTTATTACTTATGCGATCCCGGCTCCAGCCCATTCCGGAGTAATTGAGCTAAATGGGGGTGCGGCACGTCTAGGCATTATTGGCGATCGCTTGATTATAATGACTTACGGGCAGTTCACTCCAGAAGAGTTAAAAAGTTACTCTCCTACAGTAGTCATTGTGGACGAAAAAAACAGGCTTTTAGAAGTGCGGCACTATGATGATCTGCTCAGTAAGGTCTAATTTCAAGGAAAATGTCAAATTTTGAGTTGTCGGATTCCCAGAGCTACGTACCTGAAAAGTCATCTACCCTGCCAAGTAGCCCAGCAGGTGAATTTATCGTGCAATTCTGGGGTGTAAGAGGTTTGATTCCCACTCCAAGTAGCAATACCAGTCGTTATGGTGGTAATACCGCTTGTGTAGAAATGCATGTAGTCGGGAAACGTTTGATTTTTGATGGCGGTACTGGCTTACGCATACTGGGTAAAACTTGGCAAGAAATGCAACAGCCACTAGAAGCCCATTTATTTTTTACCAACTGCCAATCAAATAGAATTCAAGGGTTTCCTTTTTTTGCTCCAGCATTTATAGGGGAAAATTGCTTCCATATTTACGGCACAGCTGCATCAAATGGAGCCTCAATCAAACAATGTCTGTACGATCAGATGCTCCAGCCACACTTTCCTTACCCTTTACAGGTAATGCAGTCGGAATTGCAGTTTTACAATCTCACTCCCGACATTGAGGTGAAGCTGGATGATGTCACTATTACAACTGCATTAATTAATCAAACTCAGAGGTCAGTTGGCTACCGAGTCACTTGGCAAGATTATAGTGTTGCTTACGTCACAGATTTGCACCAGAATGCCGATCAAGTGGAGCGAGAGCGGATTTTACAGTTCATTCAAGGTGTTGACTTGCTGATTGCTAATGCAACTTATACTCCGCCTACATCTCACAACCATGACTCTGCTGATTTGCTTTGGCAAGCTGCGGTGAATGCGGCTCTGAACGCTGGCGTTAAACGGCTAGCCATTTCTCATCATCACCCAGATGATCATGATGATTTTCTTGATCAGGTTCAAGTCGATGTTAAATCTGCCTTTCCTCAAGGAATACTAGCCCGTGAAGGTCTAATTTTAATTGTTGCTAAATGAATTTATTCTTGGGATTTTGAAATCGGTGGTAGAGCGATGCTTACGGGGGTAAGCTATGCCCAAACACTGACTTATCAGTTCGCTTTTCTGTCGAGATGGTGTGATCTGATGGGTTCTTAACAAATTTCTATACAAAATGTACTAAGGGCACAGCATTGCTGTGCCCCTACTATTGACACTATTAAAATCGGCTATATTGCAATACGGTTCAGTTAAGGGCTAATTGTACAAAATTGGGTTTTCGAGACGCGATAAATCGCCGTCTCTACAAGTGTTTTGGTCTTATCTGAACTGTATTGGGCTATATTGCCCTTCTAAGAAGCATTTTGCAACTCGGCTGTGCGGACTGAAAGCTGCTGTGTCTTATTACCTCGTTGGACTTTCACCTGTAATACTTGACCAAGCCGACTATCTTCTACAACGTTCTGCAATTGTTCAGCACTGGTAATAGCTTTACCATCAACTTGAAGAATTACATCCCCGCGCCGGATACCCGCAGATGCAGCTGGAGAGTTGGGGACAACTCGCATTACAAAAACACCATTAATTTCTGGTATCTGAATAGGAGAATTGGGATCGGTGTTATTTTGCTTGGCAAGCTCAGGTGTCAAAGTTAGCATTTGCACGCCCAAATAGGGGTGAGCAACTTTGCCATCACGTTGCAATTGTCCTGCGATCGCTTTAGCTTTATCAATAGGAATTGCAAAGCCAATACCCATCGCATCAGGGCGAATGGCTGTGTTAATACCAATCACTTCACCTTGACCATTCAATAGCGGCCCACCAGAGTTACCAGGATTAATGGCAGCGTCTGTCTGAATAAAATCTAAGCGTTTGTCACTAATGCCAACTTGGGCACTGGAACGTTTGAGGGTACTGACAATTCCCAAAGTAACGGTATTATCAAATCCCAAAGGATTACCAACTGCGATCGCCCAGTCTCCTACTTGGACATTACTAGAAGAACCCAAGGGTGCTACTGGTAAATCATTACCAGCATTAATTTTGACTACTGCCAAATCTGTGACTTCATCAATACCTTGAACTTTCCCTTCAAAGGTGCGGCCATCTTTGAGCCGGACTGTTACTTTATCAGCTTTATCGACGACATGAGCATTAGTCATAACTAACCCGCTCTTGTCAATAATGAAACCTGAGCCTAAACCGCGTAACTGCTCAGAAGGAATCTGTTGCGAGAAACCCTCACCAAAAAACCGACGGAAAAAGGGGTCTTCCATAAATGGATCAACCCGACGAGTAATTGTCCGCTCAGTATCAATTCTGACAACTGCTGCGCCAACACGATTCACTGCTGCTGTCACAAAGCTACTGCTACCGATCGCAGCACTGGCTGGTGATTGCCGTTGGGCAATCAGTTGTGAAGTATCTCCAGCAGTTACTGTGGGTGCTGGTTCGGCTTGGGAGGGCAACACTTGCAATGTGCTAACGGTTAGCAGAACTCCTAGCGCGATCGCTAAAACATGAGTACTGAGTTGGCGTAAAGACCTGGGTAATTTGAGAAATCGCATAATCACAACCTGATTTATAAGCTTAATTGTTGCTTAGTCGTGACAAATCTATTTACAGTTATTTTTACAAAATTGACGTTGGCTTTTACTTCAGGTTTCGCCTGCTCTCCCCAATGATGGGGTTAGGGCATTTTGCGAACTACCTATAATCAAGTTAATGGAAGATTTAACCCAAAAGCTATTATGGACATTTACCCTTTACAAGTTCGGTTTTTACCCATCAATAAAATTTTTGGATTGTGAATAAGACAGGCTTACCTCTGTTTTAACGGTGAACTATAAATGAATTAACTTTTGAATAAAATTTCATTGCGATTAGCTGCGCCTAGCTGGGGTAAAGAGTTGATGGCTGAGTGGGGAGTAAGGGCAACAGGAACGGTTAGAGGTAATTGTAATTGTTTTACAACACTTTGCAACAACTGGTCTTGTCCAGTCCGCAAACCCCAGACATTTGTCCCCCGGTTGATAATAGCAAACCAAACCAAACCGCGATCGCGTGTAGGCATTACTCCAGCTAAGGCGCTAACATCCCGCAGAGTGCCAGTTTTGATCACAGTAGCAAGGGGAATGTGTCTGGAGTGTACTGTCCCCCGATGATCAAATCCAGACATAGGAAACAAGTCAGCGAGATTCAGTTGATGGGCCGATGCCTCAACTTGAATAGCCATCAGCATGGCACAAACAGCTCTAGGGGAAATGCGATTTTCTGGCCCCAATCCAGAACCATTAATTAACTGAATTTCCACTTGCGGCACTCTCGCAAGGTTAGCAGCAGTTGACTGCACTACAGCCGCTCCTCCCACTGAGTCTGCCAGCATCTCTGCCATATCGTTGTTACTGTAAACATTCATTTCCTTGATTAGTTGCTTCAAAGGCAATGAGCGATGACGTAGTAACAAAATCTGTCGGGGGTTTGGTTGCGCCTCAACTTTCACCGCACCAGCAATGACAACTTGAGGCTTGGGCGTTCCCTTGGGCATGATTGAGTGTGTATAGATAGCGGGGCGGCCCCAAGTCGCACGATTTAGTGTTTGCTTGAGCATCAGACCTGCTAACATCGGCTGACGTTGGAAATTCATGGCAAACCTGCCATTAATAATCAAATTTCCCTTTACCTGCTTGATGCCCATTTTATTGAGAGTATTACCAAGAGCGATCGCTTCTTCCCAAACAAACATCGGATCGCCACCACCAGTAATCACCAAATCGCCTTGTACAACGCCATTTACCACTGGGCCAGTGGCACTGATTAAGGTATCAAATTGGTAGTCTGGCCCCCAGGTTTTCAAAGCAACTAATGAAGTAGCAATTTTAGTTAAAGAGGCAGCTGGCAGAGGTGTTGTACCTTGGTGATTTGCCATCAGCATCGGCCCCGACTGCATCCAAATTCCCTGACTTTCAGCCAGATTTTGCGCTATCAGTTTCGATGTTATTAGCTGTTTCAGATATTCCTGCACCGTAGTAGCCCCAGTTGGATTAGGATCAGGCGCAAGAACCAAGCCAGGGCTACTTTGCCAAGTCAAAGCGTCTAAAGCATCTAGAGGTTTAATTTGTACCCCGGCCATCTCTAGCCAGAGCGATACCAAACCTGAACCCAATAATTCCAGCATATTTTATTCCTCTGTTAAGATGTGACACAGTGTTTACTGTGCTAATATACAAGCTTTTTTGCAAGAATCAGTATTGAGTCATAATAACTGCTGTTTCTCTCATCTGTAAGTAGGGTGAATCATATTGTTTTCGCGGCTCCTTTAACAAAGCCAAAATGCCCATTCCTCATGAAGATAGTCGCAGGGAATAAAAAATCTCTAGCTAAGGCAATGATATGAATTAGTTTAGTTATAAGAAAATTTTATGGATAGGTATGAAGCGATCGCATCTCATAAAAATAATTCGTAATTCGTAATGACGCTTCGCTATCGAATACTTGCTAACGTAATTCGTAATTGGGCATTGCAGATTAAATGTATGAATCTGGCTGTAGAGACTAGCAATTGCTAGTCTCTACAAAAATTTTGAAATCACGCAAAATCATTTTCATACCTGAATTCAGCAACGCCCGTAATTGAATTAGTTAAGGATTCATACCCCGACTAATTATAGACCAGCGATTTTAGAATTTAGTACAGGACTCAAATCCGAAAATTACCTTAGAGTAGCACGTTCGCTCTTAACGTCTCGGAGAGAAGAAGTCCGCAAATATAATTACGAATTACGAATTAGTTAATATTTACTTTCTTTCTGGATGCGCTGCATCCTCTGGTGAAGGAGTACCCATCCGGTTAATTGTGGCAATCATTTGATACAAGCGCCCCAAGTCGCGTTGATTAAAGTACAAAATGAGTCGGGGTAGTTCAACAGTTTCATCTTGTGCTTCTTGAGGTAATGCCTGACTTTTTTCAATCCGTCCTTGAATAATAATGTCGCTGAAATTAGCATTGAGTTGCTCTACCTGAGTGTCTGATATATCTGTCTTCAGACGGATGACTAACTTTCCACCGACATATCGAGAAGAGTGATAAACCTGGTAAAAACGTGTAATAGCGTCGCAAGCCACATCCACGTTATCTGTTAGCGTGTAAAGGCTGGGGTCTTCAGGACTGACAAGACCATTTTGCACTAGTTGCTTATCAACATATTCGCTCCAAGAGCGCCAGTAATCACCACCGGGGCGATCAATTAAAACTAGAGGTACAGGGCCAAATTTACCAGTCTGGCTTAATGTCATGCATTCAAAAGCTTCATCTTGAGTGCCAAAGCCTCCCGGAAACAAGGCTACAGCATCACTTTCTTTTAGGAGAAACAGCTTGCGGGTAAAGAAATATTTGAAGTGAACTAGCTTAGGATCACCTTCTATAAATGGGTTTGCTTCCTGTTCAAAGGGTAACTGAATGTTTAATCCAAAAGAATTTTCTCGACCAGCCCCTTCATGACCCGCCTGCATGATTCCACCGCCACCCCCGGTCATCACCATAAATCCTAATTGAGAAACAGCACGGCCAAACTCAAGGGCCATTTGGTATTCTGGTGTATCCGGCGCTAGACGAGCAGAACCGAAGATGGTGACTTTGCGAACGTGTCGGTAATCATAGAAAAGCTGGAAACCGCGCTCCATATCTGCTAATGCAGCCGACAAGATTTTCCAATCGAGACGTTCAATTTCGGTATCAGCTAGACGAACAATAGTAGCAAGTGCTTGCTGAATAAATTGCCGATTTTTTAATGTCGGTAAACGAACGATCAATTCAGCGATATCCGCCTGTAAAGACTCTAATGTGTCAAAAGACGCAGATGAGGTCATGAGAACTGCTGCAACAATGGCACTATATTTTACGTGAACTACTCACACTCTAGCAAGCGGGAATAGGCTTCTGATGTACAGTTAGCATACTCAGGACTGATTTTGAGGTAGTATTGGTCATTACTCAAGCTGAGATCCCCATCTTTTCAGATTAGAA
>NZ_BDUD01000001.1:5969536-6002802 GCF_003113895.1 Nostoc commune NIES-4072
CTCGGAAGTTTGTGTTCAAAGCTTGGGTTTTACCTTCCCCCTCATCCCCCTCATCTCAATTCAATCCCAGTTCTTCCTTCAACGCCTCCGGCACATTAACTGCTGTCTCTAATCCCCGCACACCTTCCCACTGCTGCTTTTTACCCCAGGTCATTTTTTCCATATTGGCATCGCTAAGGTCAGCACCACCGAGAATGGCGTAACTTAGGTTACTGTGGCTGAGATCCGCACCATTGAGGATAGCACCACTGAGGTTACTGCCACTGAGGTTAGCACTGTTAAGGTTGGCATAGCTGAAGTCTGTACCGAACAAGATAGCGTCGGTGAGGTCGGCACCACTGAGGTCGGCTTCGCTAAGAATCACCCCACTGAGGTCGGCTTCATTGAGGATTACCCGACTCAGGTCTACACCACTGAGGTCTGCGCCTAAGAACATTGCACCATTGAGTCTGGCGTCGTTAAGCTTGGCACCGTTAAGTTTGGCATAGCTGAGGTCAGCAGCGATGAGGATGGCATCACTAAGGTTGGTACTAAAAAGAATTGTGTCACTAAGGTTAGTACCGTTAAGGATAGCGTGACTCAAATCAGCACCACTGAGGTCGGCACGACAGAGGTCAGCATGGTTAAGGTTGGCGCTGCGGAGGTTGGCTTCACTCAGATTCGCACCGAAAAGGATAGCGTTACTTAGGTCGGCATGGCTAAAGTTAGTGCTGCTGAGGTCGGCGCGGTTGAGGTCGGCGCGATTGAGGTCGGCGCGGTTGAGGTTAGTACTGCTAAGGTCGGCGCGGTTGAGGTTGGCACAACTAAGGTTTGCACAACTAAGGTTTGCACCACTAAGGTTGGTACTACTGAGGTCGGCACCAGTGAGGTTTGCACCGCTTAGGTTTGCACCACTCAGGTTGGCATCGCCGAGGTTAGCACCGCTTAGGTTGGCACCACTGAAGTTTACGCCAGTTAAGTTGGCATCTCCAAGATAAGCAAGGCTTAGGTCAGCACCCCTAAAGTCTGCCCCAGTCAGGTTGGCATCGCCCAGGTAAGCACCCTTAAAGTTGCCGCCTCTGAGAAATTGCCCGACTATACTGCTAAAATTGCCAATTTCCAGGGCATCGCTATAGTTGATAATCCGTAATAGTTGGGATGTGAAAAAATTGTCTGTGTCTGGTTGAGCAGATGGATAGAAGATAATTTTTTGTTTGAGTTGATCTCGCTCTTGGGCGTAGCGGTGTAACTCTAACAGTAAAATTAGTACGTTTAGCCCTGTATATATGTCTACCTGTCTTAGCCCGATCGCAATATTTTGCGCCGCTAGCTTTAACATTGTTTTCTGAGGTAGGTTATCATCTGGTGTCCCATCGATAAATTCTCCCTGACACCAGCGATGATAAAAATCTTCTAGCCGCCAAAAAAGCAGTTCTGGGCGAATTTTTTGACCAGTAACAACCGATTCCATTAGTTGGTTGACTATTTCTGGTTTTAACGCTCCATTGCCCAGTAAATCATAAATTTCTTTATGCATCTGGCGATCGCACACTCTAAAGCAGAATCCACAAGGTAGTGTGTCTGATGCCCCATCGCCGACCTTATCAGTCAAACCGCTCTTTAGTATTGTCCATTTTTCTAAGCTTTCTTGCAGTCTTTGAGACCATAAATCTTCCTGTAAATTATCTTGAGCAAATTTAATGCTTTTATAAGGTTCTTTAATACTTTTTCCTAGAGGTAACACTGCTTCGGTTTTTACAGATGTGGTCTTTGGCATCTCTTCTAACCTTATATCCCTCACATAATTTCTCAGCAGTTGCCAAACTTGAGATAAATATGTTGACATTTCTGTGTCCGTTGTTACATTTAAATTACTGTTTTGAGAATTTTGAATTAAAAATTTCTTTATGCTAGTTTGCTTGCCATTGCCAAAAATTAATAGTATCAATAAATACTACACGAAAAATCTCATGGGTTGGCGATATCTCCGATGGGTTACACCAACTTCGTGGTGTTCGTAGACGGCGGCTTCTCGCTAACCCGTAGTAACCTCAAGCTTCTTCTCCTGATGAAATAAAGTGTCATCAGAAAAATTCTTTCAAAAATCAAGTAATTTTCAGCCTTTGGCTAATTTGCTATACTTTT
The DNA here is from genome assembly GCF_003113895.1 of Nostoc commune NIES-4072. Classification (NCBI taxonomy): domain Bacteria; kingdom Bacillati; phylum Cyanobacteriota; class Cyanophyceae; order Nostocales; family Nostocaceae; genus Nostoc; species Nostoc commune. The sequence goes on from NZ_BDUD01000001.1 coordinate 5,971,661, forward strand.
TTCCCACAATATTTACTAGTTTGATGTAAAAATAATACTTACTGTTTGTGAGAGTTGCAATTGTTAGGAAAAATCCTACTGTACCACAGCATGAACATTGCGGAAAAATGGCAACTAAAATTGAAGTCTAACTCTACTGCTTGATCTAAAGCATCTAAGAGAATTGACAAAAAGCAGGCTACATAACTTTGCAAAAGTTAAAAATTAACTACGAAATAACTATCGGGGATACAGGGGATGAAGAACAGATTAACTTTTTATATGATTTTGTTACATGGTTTGTTTTTAGGAATAGCAACGGCTAACGCTAAGTCACCGTTTGTTAACATTGATAAATTATCAGTTAACGATAAGGCTGTGACGGTTGTAAAAGCCGTAGTTCCAGCTAAAAGTGGAGAGAAATCCAATAGTCAGTTAACAACAGAAATTTCTTCAACTAAAACCTCAGCATTATCGCTAAATAACATCAATATTCCTCAGGAAAAGAGGCTACCGTCACGGCAAGTTTGGGTGGTTAATCAGAATAAACATGCACAGCCTCAACCATTTATTTGGGTAGTAAAAGACCTTAAAAAAGCAGGACAGCAACCATTCTTGCAAGTTGCAAAACCCGCAGAAAAGCCTAAACCTAGCAAAACACCAACAAAAGATGATTTAGAGCCATTTGATGAAGTCATCAAAGATACCCAAAAGTCAGGGGGATTGTTTACCTTATATCGTAATAAAGAAAAGAATAAAATTTATTTAGAAATTAAGCCAGAACAACTCAATAAAAATTACCTAGCTACAGCAACCCTGGAATCGGGTATTGGCGAACGGGGTATTTATAGTGGTATGCCTCTGCAAGATTTTTTGTTTTATTTCCAACGGGTAGATGATAAATTAAACTTTGTGATCCGCAATGTTAATTTTCGCACTCGTGAGGGAGATCCCCAGGTGCGATCGCTAACCCGGTCTTTTAGTGATTCTGTTCTCTACAGCATTTCCCTTAAAAGCATTCATCCACAACGCAAAACTCTTCTTATCGACTTAGGAGATTTGCTACTGACAGATTTAGGTGGATTATCTGCAAGTTTAGGAGTTCCAGCAACCACAGACCAATCTTATTTTGGTACTGCTAAAGCTTTTCCCCAAAACTTAGAAATTGAGTCAGTTTTAAATTTTTCTGGTGACGGTAAGGGTGAGAGTGAAGTAGCAAGCTTTGCGTCACTAGCTGACAACCGTGGTTATACCTTGCGCGTCCACTATAGTCTCTCCCAACTACCTGATAAAGATTATCGCCCGCGCCTTGCTGACGATCGCATCGGTTATTTCATCACCGCCTACCAAGATTTATCCAAAGATGATCGCGGCGATTCTTTTGTCCGCTACATCAATCGCTGGGATTTGGAAAAACAAGACCCGAAAGCAGCAATTTCTCCACCCAAAAAACCGATTGTCTTTTGGATTGATAACGCTGTGCCTTTAGAGTACCGCGATGCTATCAAAGAAGGCGTTTTAATGTGGAACAAAGCCTTTCTCAATGCTGGATTCAAGGATGCAATTGAAGTCCGCCAAATGCCGGATGATGCTACATGGGACCCAGCAGATATTCGTTACAACACGATTCGCTGGATCAACACAGTCGATGGTTATTTTGCAATGGGGCCATCTCGCGTTAACCCATTGACTGGGGAAATTTTGGATGCAGATATTCTCGTAGATGCTAGCTTTGTGCGGGCACTTAAAAGTGAGTATCGCAAAATTGTCCAACCTAGCCAAACAGAAAATCGCAGTACTTTATCAGCTTTGATGCAAAATCGTCTACTTTGCGCCAATGGTTTAGATGCAAAAAACAAGGGTGTGCCACAGCAGGTAAAAGGGCAACAGGGGTTGTTGAGTAGTTTATCAAAAATGGCAGGCGAGTACGATTTATGCTACGGAATGGAAGCTGCTAACCAGTTTGCCTTTGGTTCACTGGCGATGTCACTGCTACCAGATACTATGGCCACTCCAGACCAAGTGAAAGAATATATCAATCAATATTTACGTTTAATCATCGCTCACGAAGTTGGACATACTCTTGGTTTACGCCATAATTTCCGTGGTAGTACACTATTACCACCCGACGAGATGAATAATACGGAAATTACCAAAACCAAAGGTCTGACAACTTCGGTGATGGATTATATTCCGCCCAATATTGCCCCTCAAGGAACAAAGCAGGGAGATTATTTTCCCAGTATGGTGGGGCCTTATGATGAGTGGGCGATTAAATATGGCTACGTACCAATTCAAACATCAACTCCTATAGCAGAAAAGCCAATTTTGTCAGAAATTGCTGCCCAATCCTATAAGCCAGAGTTGAGTTATTCCACAGATGAAGATGTGTATGACCTTGACCCAACTGCTGATGCTTGGGATAATAGCGGTAATGTCCTGCTTTATTCCCAGTGGCAATTGAATAATTCGCGGGTGATGTGGGAACGTCTTGATAAGCGTTACCCAATGGCTGGTGATAGTTACAGCGATGTGAGCGAACGTTTTAGCACAGTGTTGGGTAACTATTTTCAGCAAATATATTACACCACAAAATACATTGGCGGACAGTCTTTTTATCGCATCCACCCTAGTGAGATACCTTCTGGGAACGCCTCTGAAGTCGGCAAAGGCCGATTACCATTTGAATCGGTACCAGTTGAAGAACAACGACAAGCTTTAGAAACACTGCAAAAATATTTATTTGCAGAAGATGCCTTGAGCTTTTCACCCGAATTATTGAATAAATTAGCACCTTCTCGTTGGCGACATTGGGGTAGTACTCCGCAAGTTGGTCGTTTAGATTTTCCAATTCATGACTTGGTGCTGTTCATGCAAGGTTCTGTGTTGCGAGATTTGCTCTCAGGCGATCGCCTCTCTCGCCTCAAGGATATTGAACTGAAAACGAAGCCAGAAAATGCACTGACTCTGCCGGAACTATTTGATACTTTGCAATCAGGTATCTGGACAGAAGTAATCAAACCAAAAGGTAAACCAATGAAGATTGCTAGTTTGCGCCGAGGCTTGCAACGGCAATACCTGGATATTTTGACTGGTATGGTGTTGCGAAAAGAATATGTCCCAGAAGATGCCCGAACTCTGGCGTGGTATAAACTCAAACAACTAGATGAGAAACTCAAGGGGGTTAATTCAGATGATGAATATACCAAAGCGCACTTATTAGAGACGCGCGATCGCATCGAGAAAGTATTAAATGCGCCGTTGCAAGGGAATTAAAAAAGTTAGGAGTTAGGAGTTAATAATCAAATTTCTAACTTTTATTCCTGCTCATTTTGGCTAAATATGTTTAGAATCCCCATACAGGCTGAGAAAAAAGTTGATACCAGCAGTTAGATAGTTAAGTACTGAGGGCATCATAATAAATAGTTAAACTGCAAGCAAGAGGTTTTTTGTACAGATTATGCTGTGGGATAAAGGCAGGAAAAAGCTAATGACATTACAAAACTTGCAAAAACAGGCGCTACAATTATCGACTAGCGTAGGCGCAGCCCGCCGCAGGCATCGCTGGCAATTAGTCCAAACCTTGCTGGAATCCTTACAGCAGGAAACCCGCCCATTACAAAATAAAGGTAACTTATCCCGATTGCGGGGGATTGCAAAAAGACCACTGGCTACCTAATACTCCAACAGTTTGTCATATTTTGCGTGTGACCCAATCCAAAACCACACAAAATCATCATCCTGCTCCACAGCTAGCGCACGATAGTGTAAACCCACTCGTACTGACCAAAAACGTCCTACTTTCTTAAAATGCAGTGATGGATAGCGAGGGTCTTGCTTTAGTAACTCGTAGCATCGATCTGCAAATTCTTGAACATCACTTGGCAACTGTCGATAGCAATACCAAAAATTTGGGCTTGCTCGGTGTCTCACAGTTCAGTACAATGTCCTGCTCTCAAATCTTGCAACGCTTTCTCAGCCAGAGCATCAAGCCGACCCGCAGCTACATCTGCCTCAAGCTGTTGATCCCATACAGCCGCATCGAATTCTGCAAACCAGACGCGGAAAGCAGCAAGCTCCTCCGGTGAAAGTTGACTGACAGCACACTCAATATCATGTAGGGTACTTATATTCATGAACATCAAGCTCTTTACTCAACTAGTTCAAATATATAGGATTACTATTTGATTTTTGAACGAAATTAAGTATTGTAGAGTGTGTTAGAACGGAGTTCGTAACGCACTATGAACACGAGTTTGATGCGTTACGCTGTCGCTAACACATCCTACGTATATTTTCAAAAATCAAACCGGATTCCTATACAACTACTACTACTAAATAAACTCATCCATCCTAGCCAAGCAAATGCTCCGATTCATAAAGTATTTATATGTTTAGTATAGAGCATGAGTTAGAGCTTAAAAATCCTTCCAGATACTTATAATAGTGTGAAGTGAGCCAAGAATTATTGAGCCTACAAAGAGAACACTACCCGGAATGAACAACCACGATGACAAATTAGGACTGAACCATAACAGCATAGATCCTAAAAATAGGAATAACATACCAATAGTCAATGATGTCATAACTATCTTACCTAATAAATTCATTGCTAATGCTGACCTAAGAAGAAGTTGCTTGTTTTGTTGAAGAAAGGATATAAAGCTTAAATCGTAATCATCTAAAAACTTTCTATATAATATTAGTCTAAACAGTTCATTATTTTGTAGCTTTCGCATAAAAAAAGGTAGCAGATAATAAAATTTACCTCTGCTACCTCTGCTTTTTCTTAACTACTCAACGCCTTTAAGAACCGTTGCAAACTCTTAAACACACTGGGCTTTCTTGCAGGTGTCGCATCTGTTGTTGTTTGCGGTTGTCCTTTTAAAAGGATGAGATCCAACTCATCACCCGATGGTTTCGTGGGTAATTCGGCAATTCTTTGATATTCGTCGTTGGTTTCCAGCCAAACTTCCCACTGTCCTGGATAGCAGCGATACACGGCGGTTTCATCGTCTACAGGGCGGAGGTAATAAGCAGATTCAATGGTACTGATAAAGCGATCGCGGACTTTTCTAGCTGTATAACCAATGCCCACAGTTCCAGCATCTTCTAGGCGGGGATTTAATAAGACTAAAGGGCGATCGCCTATTACTTCACATAACTTTTCCAACTGCGGTACTTCTACAGAAGTGGGGGCGATAAATAAGAAAATTTCATCCTCTGGCTGAATTTTTGTCTGCAAAGAAGCAGCCCTTCCCGTACCAATATCCAAAATTTGAAATGGTGCATCACCCCAATCACGTCGGGCTAAAGCCGCAGCACCAGCGTCAGCAAAGAAAATCTTCAAACGGGAATCATATTCTGTAAACAGTGGCAGAAATTGTTCGGCTACCGGCATAAACTTGAGTTCTGGGAACAAGAACTCAACTTGTATGCGAGTACAGCCATCTGCAAGGGCAGCTTGAACGGCTACACGAGATTGGGCGATCGCATCTTCAAGACTATTGGGAAGTTCACTCATAGTTTATTATGTGGTTTTAGCATTACTCCCATTGTTCCAGTATTAGCTCTGATTGAGTAGACAGGCGATGACGATCAGCCTCAGGATATAAAGGCTCAGTGGGCATTGGTTTTTGCGTAGGCGTAACCCGTCGTAGACATCGCTCTGATTATGATATCCGCTTGATTACTTAATTAAACTCAGAGAACCCCACCCCGCCAAAGCTATACTTTGTCTCCCCTCCGCGCAAGCGAGAAAGGGTTGGGAGTGGGATTCTTTGTTGACTTACGAGAGTGTCAATCTAGCTGAGATACTTTTTACGGTAGCAAATCTGACATCGTGTGCAAACACTAACTTGAAGGTTATCTATGGACAGCTTCAGGATTAATGTTGTCTGTTGGTATTGATATGGGAATCTTAATAATAAAGTATTAATATCAGCGTCTTTTATGAAACCTGTTTTGCGTAAAGGTCAACTAACAACATGGAAAGATGACAAGGGCTTTGGCTTTATCCGCTCCAGTGATGGCAATCAAGACGTTTTTCTTCATATCACTGCACTCAAAGAAACAAATCATCGTCCCCAAGTTGGTGATGTGATTTGCTATCAGCTAACGGTTGATAAAAATGGAAGAGTTCATGCTTGCAACGCCTTTATTGAGGGAGTTGTATCCAAACCTATACTGAAAACCTCACCTTCTTCAATAGAGAAAGTAACATTTAAACCTATAGCAAAATATTCTTTAATATTTGAGGTGTTGCTTTTATCATTATTACCAGGTTTAGGAGCAATAAATTTTGCATTAACGACTTTCAACCCAATCCCTCTGATTCTCTATCCTGTAATGAGTTTTATTACTTTTGTACAGTATGCAGATGATAAATATCGTGCAAAGCAGGGGCGTTGGAGAATATCAGAAAAGAGATTACATTTATGTGAATTTATGGGTGGATGGTTGGGGGCATTTATCGCCCAACGAAGATTACGCCACAAAAGTAGCAAGGTTTCATACCAAGTTGTATTTTGGGTAATAGTAGCTATTCACATTGTATTTTGGTTGGATTGGCTTTTCTTTGGGAAACAACTGGTGAGTTTATTTCTTAGCAGTGTTTTTAGAGGATAGCAAAGAACCCTTGCAAAAAAACTGCTGAGTCGAGATTCTCTGACTGCTTGCTCATTTTTTGAAGAAGTGCGATCGCATAGAAGATACGCTCAAAATTTTACCTGTTGGTAAAATACTCGTTTAAGACTTTCAGCGATGCGCCGATCAGATATAACCTAGATATTTTGATACGCGATACCCAAGCCAAATCCCTACAAGGCCACCAATGACGCTGAAAAAGATTGAGGTGAATGATAGCACAGTTCCACCCCACAACGCAGGGATGTAGCTACCAATCGTAGAGCCAACGAACATCCCAATTCCAATGATGAATTTATTCATTCAAAAAAAGCCTCAAAAGTAATAAAAATAAGTCATGCTTGAACTCCTTTATGACTCAAAATATTGCCTTTTGGGAAAAGATTTATTTAACCCTTTTGGCGGCGTTACTAATTAGGTGTATGAATCTTATTGTAGAGACGCAAAATCATTGTGGTAAAAGTGTAAACGCCACCGACACTTGCCTTTCCCGTTAGGAGACGCCGCACGTAGCTTGGCTTTTGAGTAAAGGTACAACTGGGGAAACCCCAGCAACGCAATGTCATGACACATAGCCTATTCAGAACTACTCAACCCAGTTTTCTAATAGGAGCGTAAGAATACGAGAAAACTCTCGCACATTATTGGTGACGAGGGTAACTCCTAAACTCAGCGCATGAGAAGCAATCAGCATATCCATTGCACCAATCATAAGTCCTCTCTTTTCTAGATTGCTTCTGATACTGCCGTAAATTGTCGCAGATGCTTGATTGAATTCGACAATTTCTAGAGGTAGCAGAAATTGCAGCAGGGCGGTGCGGTTTTTCTGTTGCTGTTGGCTTTTGGCGACTCCATATTCGAGTTCGGCAACGGTGATGGAGGAGATACCAACATCAGAAATATTAAGGGTTTGAAATTTATCCAGTACTTTTTGGGGTTTTCGCTTGATGAGGTAAATACAGATGTTCGTATCAAGCAGGTATCGCATTTAAAAACTTTCTCTAGTGTCAATAACTGGCTGATCTCTAGTAGTCATGAAGTCATCAGAAAAATTGTCTAGACTATCAATGAGGGATTCCCAAGGGTTATCTTTGGCAATCAGGACAATGGCGTTACCAATTTTTTTGATATAAACTTCAGTCCCAGTAAGTTGAAAGTCTTCGGGTAAAATAACGATTTGGTGAGTGCCATCAGTGGTGAGTTTAGCAGTGTTCATGGTAGTGTTTAAGGATTATTAATACAGAAACCAAAACATGGGTTATGTTGCTGATATTGAATATCTACAGGATAGGTAGGATCGCTATGATTAAAGCAGCATTCAATGATATCGGAATCTTTTTATTCACTTAAATTAAGTAAGTGCAAATTGCTTGCTCTATATCCGTTACCATATATTCTTAATTCAAACTTTACTAGTGTTCCTTCTTTTAAATCAGATTCTGAACAATATATTTCTGTTCTATGCACCCATATATCACCTTTTCCCTGACATTCTACAAATCCATAATCATTTATTTGACCTGTTTGATTGTTGAAACCACCAAACCATTTAATTTTGCCAACTTCTTTAAATTACTTCACCACCCCAATTTCTCTCATCGCGCACCGGTGTTTAGCTAGTTTATACAGCTAGTATTCCCACAGGTATGCGATGATGTCACATTTGATTTAACGTTTAACTAAAGATAAATCCGGTGCTAGCCTTTGCAAAACTTGCTTCAATACCATAACTGTCCAATCTATATCAGCTTCAGTCGTATCACGCCCCAACGTGATGCGAATTCCCCCCAAGGCAGCTTTTTCTGAATAACCCATCGCTAACAATATCGGACTAGGGCTAAGTTTACCACTGTGACAGGCAGCACCAGCACTGATGCCGATGCCAGCAAGGTTCAGCTGTCGTACCAAGGTTTTACCGCTAAGTTTTTCCCCATCGGCGTATTCTAAGCACATACTGATATGGTGAGGTAAACGATCGCAGCTATCCCCTGTAGCAATTAAACCAGGAATTTCAGCTAGTTGGGCAAAGGCGCGATCGCGTAACTCAATTAACCGTGGTGTTTCTGTAGCCAATTCTTCGGCTGCTAATTCTGCTGCTACACCAAACCCTGCTATTATCGGTACTGCTTGCGTACCAGAACGCAGTCCCATTTCTTGTCCACCACCACCCAGTAAGGGCATCAATTCCACACCAGGACGCAGATATAGCGCCCCTACACCTTGCGGCCCATATATTTTATGGCTGGAAAGGCTAAGTAAGTCTACGGGTAGTTGTTGCACATCTATGGGTAAGCGTCCCGCAGCTTGGACTGCATCGGTATGGAACAAAGCACCATGCGATCGCACAATCTTACTTAGTTCTGCGATCGGTTGCACAGTTCCAACTTCACTTTGACCGTAAATGATAGAAACTAAAACTGTGTTATGTCGCAACGCCGCCTTTAAATCTAGGGGATTAACTCTACCTTTAACATCTACAGACAAGCGCGTAACTTCCCAACCCCACATTTCTAGCAACTTTACTGTTTCAGAAATTGCGGAATGCTCCACGCTAGAGATAATTATATGTTGAGGAACAGCATACAACCGAGCTACACCCATAATCGCCAGATTATTTGCTTCGGTACCACCAGAAGTAAAGATTATTGATGCTGGATCGACAGCGTTAATTAATCCAGCAACTTGGACTCTGGCTTGTTCCACAACCGTTGCAGCCCTTTGCCCCCACTCATGTAAGCTGGAAGGATTGCCCCACTGTTCGGTGAGGACTGTTTGCATAACTGCGATCGCTTCTTTTCGAGTGGGAGTAGTGGCGCTGTAATCTAGATAAATTTGCATATAACCGATAATGGTGAGAACACACGTTGGTAGTAGGCTGCTGATTTTGTCAGCGTATACAGTTTGAGTGGACAAATCCTGAAAAAATCTCTGTAATGCCTCTAACAGTGGATTTTTCCTTTTACTTGGAAAGTTATTTTTCTACTTAATTCAGAAGAGAAAATTTTGGGAATGATAAATATGTCCACTCCCAATCCACTTTTAACAGATTACAGTGCAACTTATCTCTAAACGAAGATATTTTTTATATATCTTTTTACTGATATTTCCCCTTGCTGCTTGTCAACGAGTCCAGTCTTTCAATCAGCGTCTACAACCTTTACCACAAGATCCGTTAGTTCAAGTTTACTTTAACCATTCGGAGTCTTCAGAATACAAAGAATCTTACCGCCAGCAAACTCGCCTTGGGGATGATTTAGAAAAACAGATTGTCGATGTTATTACACAAGCTAAGTCTACAGTAGATGTGGCGGTGCAAGAATTACGTTTACCCAAAGTTGCCCAAGCACTGGCTGATAGACAAAAAGCCGGGGTAAAAGTTAGGATAATTTTAGAAAATACCTATAGCCGACCTTGGAGCAGCTTAACATCTGCTGAAGTAGGTAAGTTAGATAAAAGAGAACAGGAACGTTACAACGAATTTCGAAAATTTATCGATATTAACCAAGATAATCAACTCAGTCCAGCAGAAATAAATCAAAGAGATGCTTTGATAGTTTTGCAAAATGCCAAAATTCCCTGGATAGATGATCAAGCGGATGGTTCAGCAGGTAGCAGTTTGATGCACCACAAATTTGTGATTGTGGATAATCGCATTGTAATTATTACTTCAGCCAATTTTACTTTAAGCGATACCTCTGGTGATTTTACAAATTCTAGCAGTTTAGGTAATGCCAATAACTTATTGCAGATTGACAGCGCAGAATTAGCATCTTTATTTACACAAGAGTTTAATGTCATGTGGGGAGATGGCCCAGGAGGTAAGCCGGATAGTCAATTTGGTTTGCAAAAACCGATGCGTTTACCTAAACAAATAACTTTAGGTGACACCAAAATTACTGTGCAGTTTTCGCCTACTTCTCCAACTCAACCCTGGAGTAACAGTAGTAATGGTTTAATTGGCAAAACTTTAGATTCAGCAACCAAATCTGTTGATATGGCGTTATTTGTGTTTTCTGATCAGCTTCTTGCCAATATCTTAGAAAAACGTCATCAACAAAGTGTGCAAATTCGCGCTTTAATTGAACCACAATTTGCCTATCGTCCCTATAGTGAGGCATTGGATATGATGGGGATTGCTCTCAGTAACAAATGTAAATATGAAATTGATAACCATCCTTGGCAAAATCCAATTACAACCGTAGGTGTACCTGTGTTACCCAAAGGCGATTTATTACATCATAAATTTGGTGTTATTGATAATCAAACAGTAATAACAGGTTCTCATAATTGGTCGGATGCTGCCAATAATGGTAATGATGAGACGCTTGTAGTGATTGAAAGTCCCATAGTTGCTGCCCATTATGTGCGCGAATTTGCTCGTCTTTATGCCAAAGTTAAACCCGGCTTACCACCAGGAATTCAAGAAAAAATTAAAGTAGAACAAACACAGTGTCCACAGATAAAAAGTTCTTCATCAAGTGAACTACAAGCAATTAAAAAAATAAATATTAACACTGCAAGTTTAGAAGAATTAAGAACTCTTCCTGGTGTGGGTAAGAAGTTAGCACAACGAATAATTATTAGCCGTCACCAGCAAAAATTTACATCTTTACAAGACTTGGAAAGAGTTCCAGGAGTGAGTGCTAGAACTGTACAAAAATGGAGCGATAGCTTGATTTGGTAGGGACGCACAGATGTGCGTCCCTACATGATTTGTATTCTATTTAGTTAAAAACATGTAATATTACACAAATACGATATTTAAGTGCGATCGCTACCTAAACTAATCAAACTGCGGAAACGCCCATTCTGAGAAAATCGTTTTGCTATTATTTGTTGATAAACCGCCTCATAGCCATCAGTCATTTGCTCAACGCTGAAACAGTCTTGGACATACTGGCGACAGGCGTAGCGGTCTAACTCGCTTACTCGATCAAGGGCACTGATGCATTCTTGAATATTATTGCAGAGGAAACCCGTCTTGCCGTGAGAAATTACCTCTTCAGTAGAACCCAATTTCATCGCAATCACTGGCGTACCCGAAGCCATTGACTCCACCATCACCAATCCAAAGGGTTCTCGCCAAGTGATGGGGAATAGAGTTGCAACAGCACCTCCCATAAGGGCATTTTTTTGAGCATGGTTAGCTTCACCCAAATACTCAATTTGCTTCCCGTCAATGTGCGGTTTGATTTTCTTCTCAAAGTATTCCCCATCAATGGCATCAATCTTACCTGCCATTTTCAAACGCCAACCACCAAATTTTGCAATTTCTATTGCTAAGTGTACTCCCTTCTCAGGAGACATCCGACCTAAAAAGGCTAAGTAGGGCGGATCTTCTGGTTTGGCGTGAAAATTATAACTGCTGACATCAATTCCGTTGTAGACCGTTGCTAGATAGTTCAATCCTAACCTTGGTTCTCGTTGTGAATTGGAAATACTAACGTAGGGTTGTTTTTTCCCAAAACTAAACATCTTTTCGTTTTCAGGCGTAAAAGTACCGTGCAACGTGTGAACTGTTGGGGTTGTAACGAGATTCGTGTAGGACAGTGCCCCACATCCCACATGGGAGTGAATAATATCAAATTCTTCTGCACGTTCATAAACCGAAGCTAGATTCAGCATTTCGTAAACGCTGTAATCTTTAATAGTGCTATCGTGTCTTAGGGCACGGGGATGAACTGACACTAGTTTTGCCAGACTGATAGAATCGCCTGATGCAAATAAAGTTACTTCGTGTCCGCGTCGAACTAATTCATCGGTCAGTAACCCCACTACTAACTCTGTACCACCATAAGCTGGAGGTGGAACTCTCTCCCACAGTGGGGCTACTTGAGCTATTCGCATCACAAACCTCCTAACAAATAAAACTTGAATTAAAAGTTTTTCTTTCTGTTGTTCTAGTGCTTGTAATTAATTCACTTTGCATCCGAAAGGAATTTTAGATACCAAGCTTTTTAAAACTTCTCTCAAAATCTTATGCCCTTATTTCTATATCCTTCGTCTATCTTTGTACGGAAATTACCCTCTACTAAAGAGGTAAATACATTTTAATTTATTGATTTTTGGTGATTTGGTAAAATTCTAAGTACAGATTTTTTTATAAATATAAATTTTCTAAAATTGTCAAATTCTAGGTTAAATGGTGATAATTAACGAAAATAGTCTACTATTGCCTGTCAATTATCTGATTTTAAAACGTTATTTAAAGCATGAATTGCATAGGCAGTTTTTAGACGGCTTTCCGTACTCTAAAGAATAACCCGTAGCCACCCAAAGGAAACATTTTCGTAAAGTAGGTATTTTGAAATAAGAAGCGGTGAAGTTGTATTAAGAATTCTATCTAAGCTTTTAACAGCAGACAAAAGGGAGAAAAAAGAGTTAATTTATTGACTTATTACATTAAATATGATATTTTGTATTGCTATCAATAAAAATCAAATATAAACGTGAATATCTCTCCTCCTCTCAAAAAACCGCGTGTCTCATGGCAGGCGGTTTTCTCACTGCTGATGTTTGTGTTCATGTACCTACCCATACTGGTACTTAGCTTTTATAGCTTTAATCAGTCACCTTACAGTGCAACTTGGCAAGGATTCACTCTCGATTGGTATGGCAAGTTATTCAGTGACGATCGCATTTTATCAGCTTTGCAAAATAGTATGATAGTTGCTGGCTTTGCAGTAGGAATTTCAGCAGTACTGGGAACCTTGATGGCGGTTGGGTTGGCGCGTTACGAATTTCCTGGTAAAAAATTGTATCAGGGTGTTGCTTACCTACCATTGATTATTCCTGATATTGCGATCGCAGTAGCAACCTTAGTATGTCTAGCAGCCTTTGCCATACCTTTGAGTTTGTGGACAATAGTTGCAGCCCATATCGTGTTTTGTCTGGCTTACGTCGGACTTGTGGTTGGTTCACGACTGAGCAATTTAGATCCTCACTTAGAAGAAGCAGCACTAGATTTAGGCGCTACACCAACGCAAGCTTTTATTAAAGTATTATTACCTCAATTAATGCCTGGTATTGTAGCTGGTTGTCTCTTGGCCTTTGTTCTCAGTTTAGATGACTTTCTCATTGCCAGTTTTACTGCTGGTAGCGGTTATAACACCCTGCCAATGGAAATTTTTAGTCGGATTAGAACCGGAGTCAAACCTGATATTAACGCATTGAGTGTGATGTTGATTACAGTATCTGCGATCGCTGCTCTTGTAGCTGAATTAATTCGCATTTCTGGAGAGAATAAAAATTTCAAATAATCAAATTAATCTTAACTATTTTGCCTCGTTAATGGCATCAACTGACATCGCAGTTTCTAAGGCTTGGAGTACCGTACCTGATTTCATCTCAGTACACCTCAGTAATAACCCTCAGTCTATCTAGTTTTTGTCTTAACCAAACTGTAGTGAGAGTTAAGGGTCAAGAATTTAGTATTTATAACAATTGCTTAACATACAGCAAGATTTTAAATTAAGTAAGTTTACGGTGGTGAAGTATCAAGCTCTACAAACACAATAGAGTATGTAAAGTTCAGTACCAAATCAGTCTAGCAACATTGGTTTTTTATAAGAAACAGATGAAGTTAAGTAAAACGGCGTAAAAAAACCGAAGTATGTAACGGAAAGTAAAGTTGCCTAAAAAGCTCTTTCCTTTTGCCTTCTGCCTTGTCATAACGACAATTTTCAACACCGACCTATTTACTTGAAATCAAAGTTATCAGTAATAAAACTTTGAAAGTACAAGTCTAATGTTTAATTTGTTTTCATCCACTTATTTTTGTAATTTGTGGATTAATCGTCTGTACTAAATAAACAGTCCATAAAATATTATGGAAATTTTGTTGTGATTTATTACACAATAATAGAAAACAAATTCATACATTTGTGGTTTGATTTAGCCGTAATTTTTGCGTCGTTTTTATTTCTATAACTACTACAGTTAGTTAAAAACAAGCCATTTTAATGAAATGTCTCAAACTCCTAATTAATAGCAATTCAGAATTCTGTTAGCGACTCTATGAGTAACATTAATTAAAATTTACACGGTCGTACAGCGTCTCGTAGATAAAGGTACTAGGAAAACATATCTTGCACCATCCTCAATATTCGTAGAGTAAGTATTGCTTACAGATTCAAAATCACGGTTTAAGCAAATACAAAGCAGTGTTTGCCTTACAAAAATATTTTCAAACAACTGGTGCAAGATGTTACATAACAACAACTCAAGGGCTGAAAATCAGTTCATAAATCATGAAACCATTACGGAACTTTTTTGCTCATAATTTTCATCACTACCGTTTTTTACTAGTAGCAGCAATTTCTTTAGGAGGGTCATTTACAGTAGTAATGCCTTCTCTGGCAGATGGTACAACCTCTGGTACTACTATCGACAACACTGCAACTGCTGAATATAATTACGTGAATAATTTGGGAGTAAATGTTCTTAATAAAACTACTTCCAATACTGTAACAGTTTCTGTAGCAGAGACAGCAGGAATTACGGTGGCTTCTCAAGGTATGACAGATACAACAGGTGGTAGTGTTGTATCTAACGATTTGCTGTACTACGATTTTTTGATTACTAATGTGGGGAATGATCCTACCCGTTTCTTCATTCCGGGTAAAGCTACTATTACAGGGTCAGCAACAGCTGGCGCAATCACCGCAGATTTAGATGGTAACGGTACATTTGAAACTACTATTCCTACTACTGGTTTTACCACTAGTTCCATTCCTGTCAGTGGATTTGTCAAAGTACGTGTTCCTGTCACAGTTAATCTTTTAGCAACGCCGGGTTCGGTTATCACCGTATTATTAGGTGACACAGGCCCTAACGATAACAGTAATGCTACCCAGAACCAACCTGATAGTCCTGATGGCTCAAACCCTACAGAAGTCCGCACCATTGATAATTTAGATGGAACAGCAGGAGAAACAGCAGGGATACCCCTGAATGGAGAACGAGAAGCTAGTGCTATACAAACAACTACTATCTCTGCAATTCCACAGGCTTTTGCTAAAGTCTTAAAAGTTCGTTCTGGCTATTCAGATTCCAGTACACCCAACAATCTGAGTGATGATAAGTTGACCTACGATTTGAGCTTAAAAATTGATTCCACAAGTCCCACAGGTAGTACAGGATTAACTCCTGCAAATTTGGTAGGTACAAACATCAACGTAGATGGGCTGATTGGTGCCAAAATTTTGGTATCTGATGCTATTCCCGTAAATACTCACTTAGCAAGCGTAGTTACTCCTCCTACAGGTTGGAGTGTTGTTTACACTGTGACACCTACACTAGTGACAGCGAACAATGCCCTTTGGACTAGTATTGTACCAGTTGATTTAAACTTAGTAACTCGTGTTGGATTTGTGAAATCTGGTACTCTTACAGCAGGTACAACAGTAAATGGATTATCCTTTCAAGTAGTGACAAATGGAGTTCTAACTTCCACCGCCACAATTGCTAATATTGCTCAGAGTTTTGGTCAAACTCAAGGTGATGCACTCAATCAGCTAGTTTATGATGAGTCAGGCGACCAAAGCCCTAGCAACTTTAATGATGATGGTACTGTTGGTTCAAATGTTCCGAATCTTGGGGTAGCAAATGTTACTATTCAAGGGGCAGATAGTACTAATAACAACACAGGTCAAGGGCCTGGAGGTGAAGTTAACACCTTTACGATGACTGCCCAAACCTCGATTTTGAATGGGCCGCACCTGTTTCCTAACGCTGTGGGAGCAACTGATAATAATAATGATTTTTCAAACCAATCAGCGATTGTTCCCCTCTATCTGCCGCCAGGATCTACCCTTGATCCTGCTCCGGTGAGCTTCTTGAATACTATACTAAATCCCGATCCAACTCTGTTAAGTAACGTCTTATTAGTACCAGTTACCCCAACCAATACGAGTGACCTACCATCAGGTACAACCGTAACCTTGATTTCTGGAGTCAGTGTTGCCACTTACACATACAATGGCACAGGCTTCACCTTGACTTCTGGCTTAGGAATTTCCCTACCAACCCTCAATAATTTGCCAGTTGATTACACCGTAACTGTAAATTTACCAGCAGGAACGCCTCTATCAACAGATACGGGTAAAGCTTTTCCTGTGACAATTCGAGCTTTTGTAGATAGCAATAATGATGGAGCGTTTAACTCTGGAGAATCTTCCAATAATACAATTGACCAAGTTTACACAGGTTTCTTGAAACTTGTGAAAGAATCTCGGCTTTTACAAGGAAGTGGCTCTGCTGTTGCTGCGAATGATAGCACTTTTAGTACAACAGTGAAAAAGCCTGGTGTCGGCAATATTATTGAGTATCGCATTACTTACACCAATATTTCATCAGTTCCCATCGGCTCAAATAACGCTACTCTGAATGCAACTGGAATCATTATTACTGAAAATGGTAATTCCACTAATAATAACTGGGCGAAAGACAATGACAACAATGGAAAAGTAGATACTAGCCATGTGTTTAGTACTGCAATTGATTCTGCCGGAATTGTAACTTATCTAAATTTGGGAGCAGCAGTAACGGATGCGATTGGTGTTGATATCACTACCTATCTAGACACAATTCCCGGACCACTGCAACCTGGACAGTCTGGAACATTTACTTTCCAACGTAAGGTCAACTAAGTTATTTGATATCTAGAGTTACGTTACGAGTTAGGAGTTCTTTTTTCCTTCTTTGTCTTTTTTGCTCCCATACAGTTAGCTGAAAGGGGAAAGGGGAATTTAGCGTTGCTGATGAAATGTATGAATCCTGATGTAGAGACCTTGCAATTACTAGTCTCTACAAAGGTTTTGAAATCACGCAAAATCATTTTAATACCTAAATTCAGCAACGCCAATAATTTTAAACCTTTACCCTTTTCTCAATTCACAGCAAAGGTCAACAGTGCTTATCCAAACCGCATTGAGAGTTAGATTGGCAATACAAATTCCGATAATCTTACAACATAGGGTTTTATACCCCTATATCTACAAGTATCTATAATTTTACTGAGGGTTTAAATCCCTTTATATAACTCTCTTAAAATTTGAATTCTTGAATTGGTTATTTATGAACTTTTTTAGATAGTGAACAACCGCTATATTAAAATGTAGGGTGCATTACGGCAAGCTAAGACTATTAACCCAAGTTGCTGGTTATCGACTGATATGCACTTGTTATCACTCAATTCATGCGATCGCGTACAACAAAGTTGGTGCCTAGCGCCAACGTGCCGATGCCATTGTTGCCAGCATTCAGCTACTTAAATGCCTATTAGTTGTATAAATTACTTATTCAATAAAAGCTTGTTGAAGAGTAAAAGAAAAAATGAATGCTTGTAGCTTAAGTAAAAACCCTTGATAAGTGACTGCATGTATTGATTTTGGAAAAACACAAGTGATACTACTAAACACAGTTTCGATATAATGCCGAGTATGTTGTTTAATATATTGATTCCAAGGCTGGTCTTGACGCTTGGAGTTCTTTTTCCTCATGACTTTTAAAGAAATGTGACTTGTTTGTTCCAAGTCATCCTCAATCGTGTAGTCGGTGTAAGCTGAATCACCATAAATTTCACTACCAGGTGGTAGATTCAAGGGTAAGGCATTTAAAGCACGTACATCGTTGGCACTACCAGGCATAAACACAAATTCGACAGGAATACCATTTTTGGTTGTTAATAACTGAACTCGAACCCCGTAAAAATATCGTTTTTTCGATGCGATGTAACCTCTATACTGCGCCGACTGTATTATTTTTACATTAAAGATACGGATGTTATCGCAGATGGGCACTGGGAACGAGTCTAAAAGATATTCAGTGGAATCACTAATTTCCTTCAGTGCCATTCCCACTTGATGAAACAAGTCGTTGATTAACATTGAGACACTGTGTAATCTCCGGTTAAATCGTGACTTTTCTAACATATTAGATATCAACTTATGTTCTTTCATATAGGTACAAGCCTTACTATGATTACCATTAAAGAACATCGCCGATGTTATTGCCGTTGTAATAATTTCTGCGTCATTCATCTCTCGACGACAATCTTCATTATGCCCAATCGCCTTTAACAGGTCGTCTATGATAGCATATATGGAAATTATTTCGTTTAGCATTTAGCCCTCCTAATTTTCTCTTCTTGGAGGGCATTTTATTGCTTTACTGTCCCAAAGCGATCGCCCATAAGAGTAACTAGCAACTTGGGTTATTAGTTATCTTCATATAGGATTACTATTTGATTTTTGAACGAAATTAAGTATTGTAGAGTGTGTTAGAACGGAGTTCGTAACGCACTATGAACACGAGTTTGATGCCGTACTCTCTGTGCTAACACATCCTACGTATATTTTCAGAAATCAAACCGGATTCCTATAGTTTCAATACCCTAATGTACCTTTATTTAATTTTTAATTCTTAATCATCCTTATATTCTTATGTAAAAGATAGATTTAAGCACAATACTCTTAGGTTAGTTGATACTCCCTAAGCCTCCTTAAAAAGGAAGGAATTAGAGCAATTTTAAACACATAAATAAACTTCCGTGTTCGCTTCTCTACATAACTGTTTTCAATTAGATAACATTGGGGCTAACTTTGGAGAAGATGCTATTTCCCCCTCATTATGCAAATCTGCCAAAATCCCAATTGCTCAAATCCATTCAACTCTGATAGCAATAGATTTTGCGTGAGTTGCGGACAAAGCAACTTTGGCAAACTTCTAAGAAACCGTTACCGCGTATTGAGACTTTTAGGTGAAGGTGGATTTAGCAGAACCTATGCTACAGAAGACGTAGACAGACTAAACGCGCCTTGCGTCATCAAGCAATTTTTCCCACAATTTCAGGGAACAGGACAACGTACCAAAGCAGCAGAATTTTTTAAAGAAGAGGCTTTCCGGTTGTATGAACTAGGAGAAAATCATACCCAAATTCCCAGATTACTAGCTTACTTTGAACAAGGTGCAAGCTTGTATCTCGTACAAGAATTTATTCAAGGAAAGACTCTCTTACAAGAAGTTCAGCAACAAGCTTATGGTGAATCACAAATTTGGGAACTTTTAGCTGATTTATTGCCAGTACTGCAATTCATTCATACTCATAATGTCATTCATCGGGATATCAAACCAGAAAATATTATCCGCCGTGCAAGTGATCAAAAACCCGTATTAATTGACTTTGGCGGTGCTAAACAGGTAACACAAACCAGTATAGGAAGACAAGCTACAGTAATTTACACCCTTGGTTATGCCCCAACCGAACAAATGGCTGGATTTGCTTGTCACGGCAGTGATTTGTATGCTTTGGGTGTAACTTGTGTACGTCTTTTAACTCGATGTTTGCCGTTGCAGGATGCTTCTGGACAGATTAATGACCCTATTTATGATGCCATGAACGCTAAGTGGTTGTGGCGCGAACGTTTACAAGAAAAAGGTATTACTATCAGCGACGACTTAGGGAAAATTTTAGATAAATTACTAAGACATTTACCAAGTGAAAGGTATCAAACGGCAGCAGAAGTTCTCAACGATTTGAAATTTGCAACATTGAACATTGAACCTGTTGCCCTAAAAATTGTTTCGATGCCTCAACCCATTTTATCGCCGCCACCAGAAAAAGTAATAGTACCATTACCCCCCTTAGAAAACTTTGAATTTGATGTAGTGACAGTAGACACAGGTGGTAGAGAAGTAAACCGCATAAGTTGTAATGCAAACTTCTTTGCCGAAGAATTGGGTAAATCTGTCACATTAGAAATGGTATCGATTCCTGGTGGTACTTATATGATGGGTTCACCAGAGTTTGAAGGAGATGCTGACGAACGTCCTCGACATCAAGTTACCGTTGAACCATTTTTTATGGGGAAATTCCCTGTAACTCAAGCACAGTGGAGAGTAGTAGCAGCTTTACCCAAAGTCAAACAAGCTTTAAATCCTAATCCGTCGAAATTCAAAGGTTTAGATAGACCAGTGGAAAATGTATCTTGGTATGAGGCTGTAGAATTCTGTCTCAGACTATCAGAAAAAACTGGACGCGACTATCGTTTACCGAGTGAAGCTGAATGGGAATATGCTTGTCGGGCTGGAACTACAACATCTTTTCATTTTGGCGAAACTATTACCTCTGAGTTAGTTAGTTGCACTATCGAACCAAAAAGCAAATTCCGGAAAGAAACAACAAACGTCGGTAGTTTTGAAGTCGCTAACGCCTTTGGATTGTACGATATGCACGGGCTAGTTTGGGAATGGTGCGCTGATTCGTGGCACAACAATTACAACGACGCACCTTCAGATGGAACAGCTTGGGAAGTTGGTGGTGATATTAATCGCCGAGTGCTACGCGGTGGTTCTTGGAGTTTCAACGCCGAACTGTGTCGCAGCGCTAGCCGTAGCTGGAATGAGTCAGATGGTGGGCTGAGGGTTTGTGGCTTTAGAGTAGTATTTTCTGTAGAGGAGATTATTTAACAATTTCATTCAAAGGCTAGGAAGGGGAGACAAAGCATAGCTTTTGCCGGGGTGGGCTTCTTGTACGTCATTCAACCCAGAAGCCCTATAAGTTAACTTCTAAGTTGCACCGGCATAGCTAAATAGGTCATTTTCAAACCACCCAATGGGGTAAAAATTACTGGAGTTAAGCTTTGATTTAAATGCATTTGAATTTCCGAAGATGGTAACTCTTTCAAGCCTTCCATCAAATATTTAATGTTAAAAGCAATCTCAATATTTTCCCCAGAAATTTGTGCTGGCATTGACTCTCTACCACTGCCCACATCTTGAGCTTCACAAGATAAGGTAATTTCTTGGGCTTCGCTATCAATACTGAGCTTGACAATATTATTTTTTTGATCTGCTAGTACAGCAATTCGCTCTAAAGTGCTGACGAATTGTCGGCGTTCAATTGTGACTTGTCGCTCAAATTGGCGCGGAATTAGTTGTCGATAAGCAGGATATTGCCCTTCTAATGTGCGACTAGTCAAGCGTTGATTTTGCCATGCAAACACTACTTGACCTTGATCGAAATATAAAGCTACAGGTTCATCTGATGAGGCACTATGAGCTAGCATTCGTTGTAGTTCGCGTAATGCTCTAGCTGGTACTGTCACTTCCAATTGACTAGTTCCACCTAAAGGACGCTCGTTGCTAGTTTCTACCACTGCTAGGCGATGTCCGTCGGTAGCTGCAAATTCTAGAGTATCTTGTTTAACTGTTAAATGCACTCCTGTAAGTACTTGCTTGGTTTCATCTCCACTAGTAGCAAATAATGAACCGCGTAATCCCTCAATTAATGCGGTCGTAGTAAGATGAATTACTTCTGTATTTTCAATTACAGGTAGGTCAGGAAATTCTTCAGGCCCCATTGCTCGGACTTGGTAATGTCCACTCTTGGGTGTAAGTGTGACAATTAACCCTTCTCCACCGGGTGTAACACCTGTAAGGGCTGATTCATCGTCTAGAGTGATTTCGCCTTCTGGAAGACGAGAAGTGATATCTACAAGTAACTTAGCAGGAAGTGCGATCGCACCACTTTGCCATACCTCTGCGTTAAAGCTGGTGCGGATTCCCAAGCTGAGATCAAAGGCTGTTAAGCTTACCTGGTTAGTTTGGGCATCCGCTTGTAACAGCACATTGGCAAGGACTGGATGAGTTGGTCGTGAAGGTACTGCACGACTGACGAGTGAGAGATTTGTACTGAGATCGCTTTGGGAGCAAACTAATTTCATAAGTCAGATTCAGCTGGTGAAAGATATCCTAACACCCTTATTGTTCATGGGCGAGTAACGGAAAGGGAGTAATAATAAAATTGCGTTCAGTCAGTATTGCTAAAAAATTTGGGATGTTACTCATGCTCAGACGCAAAAGCCGCCATACAATTTTCTCGCTGGCTATGCTTGTGCTTGTTATATGCTTTACTCTGTTAACTGTGCGTTCATTTGGGCAAAGAATTATGACATCAGCACCCCAATTGCTCACCGACCCATTTTTGCAACTGCCAACTGAAACCTCAGTGCAAGTAGTTTGGTTTACTGAGTTTGCTGGTGTTAATCATACAGTAACCTACGGCGAAAATCTTCAACAAACTGCTAAGGCAAATACTACCAAACTCACTCGCACTAGTGAAGACCAACACTCAAGAGTTGCAAACCAAATCAAAGACGGACAAGTTTATCAAAAACCTGTCCAACGCGACATTTGGCGGCATGAGGCTGAGGTGAGTGGGTTAACTCCTGGTTTGCGGGTAAACTATCGCATTACGAGTGGGCGAGAAGACGGCGAAACTGTTAGCAGTGATGTCTTTACCCTTGCAGCTACTCCAAAACCAGATACACCACTAAAAATTTTACTTACCTCTGACCATCAGTTAAAACCGATGACAGCAGCAAATCTACAAAAGGTGGTGGAAACGGTTGGCCGGGTTGATGGGGTGTGGTTTGCTGGTGATTTAGTGAATGTTAGCGATCGCGCCTCAGAATGGTTTGATGATAATAGTGGTGGTGCGTTATTTCCCGGTTTACAAGGTCGTGCTAAATATGAAATGACGCACGACGGTGTAAAAACAACCTACATCGGTGGACAAATAATTCAACACGCACCCATGTTTACCTGCATTGGCAATCATGAAGTGATGGGACGCTTTGCCAGGACGGGAAGTTTAAATGATGAATTTGATGATACAATTCCCCGTGCCGTCGCTCAAAAAATGTATCAAGACAAATCTTTAATAGATAATTCTTTTAATACTAATACTTATGAAGAGATTTTCTCTTTACCAAAAAGTAAAAAGGGTGGAAAAAGATATTATGCAGTCAGCTTTGGTAATGTGCGTTTGGTGGTACTGTACGCTACGAATATGTGGCGAACTCCTAGCTTAGGTGGAAAGCATAAGGGTAGATATCGAGAAGCCGAAAAGGATTTAAATAATCCTGAAGATTGGGGTTATGGACAGGTAATCTATGAGCCAATCGCTAAAGGCAGCAAGCAGTACAATTGGCTAAAGGCAGAACTCAACAGTCCTGAGTTTCAACAAGCAAAATACAAAGTTGTGATGTTTCATCATCCACCTCATACTCTGGGTGATAATATAGTTCCTGCTTATACAGAACCAGTTCAAATAATTGAACGGGATGATAATAATATCAAAGCAGTGCGTTATGAGTACCCAAAAGATGCAGATTACATTATCCGCGATGTTGTCCCTTTACTTGAAGCAGCTAATGTGCAATTGGTATTTTATGGGCATTCCCATTTGTGGAACCGTTTTGTTAGTCAGAGTGGAATGCACTTTCTAGAAACATCTAATGTAGGCAATACTTACGGCGCTGCTTGGGGTGATAGAAAGCGAGAAGTGCCAATTGGATATCAAGAAGATTATGTTAAAGTTGGTGATCCTAATGGGTTAGAACCGATAGTGCCAACAATTTCCCCTTTGTTGGGTGAAGATGGAAAGCCGATGCCTTATATTGCGAGTAATGATATTACGGTTTTTAGTATCTTTGATACGGGGACGGGTACGATAAGTAGTTATCGTTTTGATACTCGCAAGCCGGATTCGGAAGTATTGAAATTTGACGAATTTAAGTTGAAATAGTAGTTTCTTACTTTCCTCTGCCTAGTGGTCTATCGCATTAGTAATGCCCAGGTTTGTAGTGAGCTATTTATCGCTCAAATCAAGGACTAAAGTCCTTACTACGAACTTTTATAACCCTTCAGAATTAATCAGACAGACTACTAGAGTGATCGAACGCTAAAAGCAATTTGATTGTGGAGTGAGAATTGCTGCAACCCGAATTTGATGCTGCCAGTTATCACTGAAGTCATACTCGTATAAAAAACCTTCTCGCATCTTTGTCGAAAAAAATCGCTCTCTTAATTCTTAGCTTGCTTGTGTAGTTTGATTTTATAATGTAAAATTCAAACCAGTCCTTGAATAACACAGCTAATATAAAGCATTTAATTAGCAATGATACAGCAAATAAATAGCAACAACGTAACTCTTTCTTCGTCCTCACGTTTGAACCCAGTCCGCCTCGAATATACAAAGGGTAATAGCGAATCCATTATTGAAAAAAACTGTGAATTACTTGTCATAGCTTGTGACCCCAGGAACTTGTCTCAAATTTGTGATTACACGCCTGAAGAACGCGCTATCTTTGACAAGTTGAGAAATTTCACATTCCATACATCGCTACTCAAAGTCGAGGTCAATAATTCATCTTCCGAGACAAAAACATATCCTGTCATATTTGGTTCAAAACTATTGGAGAAGATGGACGGAACTGTATATGCATATCGTAACGAATCCGTCAAAGAATTTGGAACTGAGCGTGCGAGTGAAATGACACATAACTTGGTGACTGTCTATCAATTTGTAGGCGAAACTAAGACTCTATGGACTGACAGTGAGTTTAAGGAAAAACTTAAACAGGACTTGCAGAACAGCGACTGGTGGCCATTCTCTCCTAACTACGAGGTACTGGAAACCGTCACTACACCTTACTTCGATCACTTCTCTAATGAAGACTTGAAGGAGGGCTTACCTTGGAAGTTTCTGAATTTGCAGGGACAACATAATACCTTGTATGTGCATGGATTCACCTGTTTTGAATCGGTCTTGCATTGCTGGGATTACGCCGAATTGATGCTGAATTCTGTGGAAAGTGCAAAAAAAGCCTTGCCAAGTAATTCAGACGCGCCGATTGTAATTCTGGGTGCTGGTGTTAGTGGTCTCTTGTTTGCCGTTAGGCTAAAGAGGTTGGGATACACGAATATAGAAATTCTGGAATCAACCGACCGATACTCTGGAAAAACCCATACCATTACTGAAGACGGCCCTTATCCAAGCGGATCGCATGAGAAGACAGTCTGTGAGTTAGGCACATGTTATTTATCGCCTTCCTACTATCACATGATTGAGGAACTGAAGGAATTTTTTGTGGACAACGACCAAATCGATTTCGTTAAGAATGATCCGAATTTTAGAGGGATTCTCACCAAAAATGAATTTCCAGATTCTTTTAAAGTGCCTCCCATTGTTACACAATCCGAATATATCGTTTTGAAGGCTAAAGCCTTACTAGGTCATCCCCAAAATTTTGATTCAAGGTTGATACAACTTAGAATTGCTTTTGACCTCGCCAGATATAATATCCTTCATTTCGAGATAATGGGTTCACAAAAGCCGATGCCAGCAAAGCCACCAACGAAATTGCTGGAGAAAACGTTTTATGATTTCTTGAAAGACAACCAACTACTTAGCCTTGTGGGCATGATGGAGTATATCTATTCTGTGCAGGGGTATGGTGTAATGACAGCCATCCCCGCTTATTATGGCTTAATCTGGATCACACCTATCGTTATCCAAACGATTCTGCTCGATAATTTGGGTCTAGAAAATAAACCCGTTGTTACCGCATTGAAAAAGGGTTGGGGCGATGTTTGGAATCAAATAGTAACAAAAGAAAATCTTAATATTACCTATTTGGCAAAGACTAAATCCATTACACGTCTAGGCTAATGTCTCTAAATTTCTTGACAAAAATATAGGTTAGTACATCTACTACAGAAGAGGCAGAATTCGTCATTAATGAGTGGTTGAACTCCGTAAAAGTTGCCTCTTTAACGAACGAACTGCCTTTCCTTCTCTTCTTAGGCTGCGCCAACGAGACACTGGGCGAACGGAACGCTATATGAATGGGTAGCGTCTTGTAAAGAAGGAGAGTAGATCATAGACTACCGATCGCATCGGCAACTCGTTTAGAAACAAAGGGCAAAATTGCCTGACTCTTAGCCTGTGCTTTGCCTTCAGTAAATACCACTAAGAGGTAAGGGCGCTGTTCTGGTATTTCAATATACGCAACGTCATGGCGAACTTGACTTGTCCAACCTGCTTTTGACCAAATTTGAGCATTTTTAGTCAGTCCACCACCTAAAAAACCTGTTACCTGATTTTCCTCGGTGTCAGTGGGTAAATCGTTGAGATTACGTTTGAGTAAAGCCATCATAGCTTGCGATCGCCCACTTGAAACCGCCACCCCACCTACAATACTATGCAGTAACCGAGCGATCGCATTTGTTGTCAACATATTGCGATTTTCCAGTAAGTCTCCCGCAAACGCCCGTTCTCGTCCATAAGGGCCATCACCCCAAGTTTTTTGACAGACGTTAATCGTCTCCATTTCTTCCCAACCCAAAGATTGGTAATAGCGGTTAACAATATTACGTTGATATTTCCAGGTTTCAAAGGGCCCAGTTGGTAATTCTGGCCCTGATGTGGTTCCACTCAGAATATCCACAACCAAGCTGGTAGCATCATTACTAGAATCTACAATCATATCCCGCAAGGCGCGTTCTAACTCTTTGGAAGTGTTAGTCATCCCTTTTTCTAGCCATTCGTTTACCGCCACTAGGTAAAATAGCTTGACTACACTGGCGGGATAAATCCGTTCAACACCACGATAACTAAAACCACGGACTGGATGATCCCAAAAAGCATTGGGAGTCAGCGCCCCACCAGTATTTACTAGCACTGGTGGATCGTAAACAACCCAAGTCAGGGCAATTTGATTACGGGCTAAGGTCGGAAATTCTGCCCAAGTTGCATCTAAAATGCCATTACCAAGATTTTCCAGTTGTTCGTCTTTATTAAAAAAAATCATTCTCTAGTAATGTCCTTTAATTTAAAATCCAAAATCCAAAATCTAAAATCAGGGGAGTATCAGTGTTTAGCTGACCTGAATTTATATGATTCTCCTGAATGTACGCGTTTAGCAACTCAAGCTGCATCTGGGAGACATTTATGGGTAACATCAAATCATCAAAATTTAGCGATTGAGGTGTATTTGTGTGAAGATGACTATCCGGGATGGGTATCTCTTTCAGATTTTGATTCATTACAATCTGCTACTGTACATTATCAGGCTGCAACATTTTCTGAATCTGAAATTAAAAAACTGCTAGCGGAGGTCATCGCCTTTACCCAAAAAGCGATGCAACAATCCAATTATTACCTTTGGGGTGGTACGGTTGGGCCAAATTATGACTGTTCTGGGTTGATGCAGGCGGCGTTTGCTTCGGTGGGTATTTGGCTACCTAGAGATGCCTATCAGCAGGAAGGATTCACTCAACCAATTACTATTGCAGAATTAGCAGCTGGGGATCTGGTATTTTTTGGAAATAGCCAAAAAGCAACCCATGTCGGGCTTTATTTGGCGGATGGTTATTACATTCATAGTTCTGGGAAAGATCAGGGACGGGATGGGATTGGCATTGATATTCTCTCGGAACAGGGAGATGCTGTTAGTCAGTCGTACTATCAGCAGCTGCGAGGTGCTGGTAGAGTTATCAAGAGTTACGAACCACAGAGACGCTGAGGGCGCTGAGGCTTATGAGGAGTGGGTTAGTTGATCTAGGGTTGAGTCAGGAAAATGGGGCGATTTCAGCTATTGTCCCAGATGTTTCGGTGGTGCTGCCGATACATGACGAGGTGGAAAGTTTGCCGCTTTTACTAGAAGCGATCGCATTTACTTTATCTTCTAGTCAGATAAATTATGAAATCATTTGTGTGGATGATGGTTCTACAGATGGTTCCGGGGATTTTCTCAAAGAACAGGCGCAAATCCGCACAGATTTAAAGGCGGTGATTTTGCGTCGCAACTACGGACAAACTGCGGCGATGGCTGCTGGATTTTATTATGCAGTCGGTAAAGCGATCGTCACTTTAGATGCTGATCTCCAGAATGACCCGGCTGATATCCCCATGTTATTAGCAAAGCTGGATGAGGGTTACGATTTGGTGAGTGGTTGGCGGCAAAAACGCCAAGATGGTGCTGTAAATCGCTTACTTCCTTCCAAAATTGCCAATTGGCTAATTCGCCGTACTACTAGCGTGAATATTCATGACTATGGCTGTTCACTGAAAGCCTATCGTGCAGAACTGCTAGCAGATATGAACCTCTACGGAGAATTACACCGATTTTTACCAGCTTTAGCGTACATCGAAGGAGCTAGAATTACTGAAGTACCAGTGCGCCATCATGCCCGTCGCTTTGGTCGTAGTAAGTATGGGATTTGGCGGACATTCCGCGTGTTGATGGATTTGTTAACCATCCTGTTTATGAAAAGATTCCTCACCCGCCCAATGCACGTTTTTGGGCTGTTGGGATTGATTTCAATGGTTTCGGGAACTGCGATCGGAATTTACTTGACTTTCGTCAAATTAGTTTTAGGTGAGATGATTGGCAATCGCCCTTTGCTAATTTTAGCAGTTCTCCTCCTAGTAACTGGAGTGCAGTTATTTTGCTTCGGCCTTTTAGCAGAATTACTCATGCGTACATACCATGAATCCCAAGGACGGCCTATCTATCGGGTGCGAGAAGTAGTAGCAAAAAATGTTAAGTAAGGTAACAATAGTCATAGGCATTGGGCATTGGGCATTGGGCATTGGGCATGAGTAAACAGTCAAGAGTAAATATTGGTTTACTCCTAACTCCTAACTCCTAACTCTTGTACAGACGCGATTAATCGCGTCTCTCTTGACAAAAACCTCATTAAATTGCATCTACCTTGAAAGCATTTAATACCTTTGACGCCGAACTGCGACGCAACCTGCTGATTTTGTTTACAGCAGGTTTATTATTCTGGTCGAGCATGTCTTCACTCTTACCAACCCTACCGCTTTACATCGATGATGTGGGCGCAAGCAAGCAAGAAATTGGGATTGTGATGGGCAGTTTCGCTATTGGCTTATTGCTATCTCGCCCGATGCTGGGACGGTTAGCCGATGAACGTGGTCGAAAAATTACCTTACTGATTGGTACGATAGTAGCGGCGATC
This sequence comes from Nostoc commune NIES-4072, assembly GCF_003113895.1. Classification (NCBI taxonomy): domain Bacteria; kingdom Bacillati; phylum Cyanobacteriota; class Cyanophyceae; order Nostocales; family Nostocaceae; genus Nostoc; species Nostoc commune. Next base: position 6,001,118 of record NZ_BDUD01000001.1, read on the forward strand.
GCACCCTTCGGTTACTTGGCAACCAAATCAATTGGGATATTAATCCTAGTGCGAATTTTCCACGGCATTAGTATTGCCGCTTTTACGACTGGCTACAGTGCCTTAGTCGCAGATTTAGCTCCAACTGAAACTCGTGGCGAAATCATTGGTTACATGACCTTAGCAACTCCCCTTGGTTTAGCAATTGGCCCTGCCTTGGGTGGGTATTTAGAAGCTACAAGTGGTTACGGGATATTATTTCTCTTCGGTGCCGAATTGGGTTTTGTCGCTCTCTTGGAGATTGTACAAGTCACAAATCCGCCAGTACAGGCACAACAGCAAACAGAGGGAGAGAATCGCAACTTTTGGCAAATTTTGAGCAGTCCACGGGTAAAAGTTCCAACGATAGTTATGTTGTTGGTTGGTTTATCTATTGGTGCTGTACATACTTTTGTGTCGTTATTCCTCAAATCCACTGATGTGGACTTTAATGGCGGACTGTTTTTTACAGCTTCGGCAATTTCTAGTTTTAGTATCAGAGTATTTGCTGGTAAGGCAAGCGATCGCTTTGGTCGTGGTTTATTTATTACATTTGGTATTTTTTGCTACGTTTTAGCCTTAATACTGCTATGGCAGGCTCACAGCGTGATGTTTTTCTTACTGGCTGCGATCGCTGAAGGTGCTGGTGGTGGTACACTCATCTCGATGATGGTAACAATGATGGCAGACCGCTCACTGCCACAAGAACGGGGTCAAATTTTTGCTATATGCATAGCTGGACTTGACTTGGGAATTGCGATCGCTGCTCCTCTTCTGGGTATCATCGCAGAACTTGTAGGCTACCGCGATATGTTTGGCTATGGTGCTGTAATCACTTCTGTTGCACTTGTCCTTTTCCTCACCCAGTCGAGCAAAAACCTATCCAACTCATTTCGCTTTGCACTAGGTCTAGCTCCAGATGCCTATGCCTTAAAAAACCTAAAAGTTAGGAGCGAGGAACTTTAATTCCTCACTCCTAAATTTCAACTCTTAACTTTTAAAAACGGGCGAGGAGGGATTCGAACCCCCGACACCGTGGTCCGTAGCCACGTGCTCTAGTCCACTGAGCTACACGCCCTCACCGACAATCTATATTAACACGTTCTAACTAAATGGCGCAAGATAATTTTTCATCCAATTTTCCCAATTTAACCCATCTAGATCGCCAAGGACAGGCGCAGATGGTAGATGTGTCTGATAAAGCACCCAGCGTCCGTCAAGCAGTAGCCGCGGCCAATGTGCGAATGCTGCCAGCAACCTTCGCTGCCATTCAAGCCGGGAATGTTCCAAAAGGGGATGTGTTGGCAACTGCAAGATTGGCTGGGATTATGGCAGCCAAGCAAACAGCCACTTTAATTCCTCTGTGTCATCCGTTGCCTTTGCAAAAAATCGCAGTCGAAATTATACCCGATCCGCAACTACCTGGTTATCAAATTCAAGCCACAGTCAAAACCAAAGCTGAAACTGGTGTAGAGATGGAAGCCTTAACTGCCGTTTCTGTGGCTGCTCTGACTTTATACGATATGGCAAAAGCCTTAGAAAAGTCAATTCAAATTGAATCGATTCATTTAATTAGTAAGAGTGGCGGGAAATCAGCAGATTATTCCTCACCAGAGGAGTAGGCTACTGTATTTTGGGGCATTGGGCATTGGGCATTGGGCATTGGG